>JAFYAC010000149.1 GCA_017540905.1 Kiritimatiellia bacterium
GGGTGTTTCATGCATGCCCCTGAAGCGCCCTGGGGACACGGCCCGGACGAAGCCGGGCCCTCCCAGGATGCGGCTCGGTACGCCCTCCACGGGGAGGGCCGCGCTTTGTCGCGGCCGCGCGACCGGGGTGTTTCAGGCATGCCCCTGAAGCGCCCTGGGGACACGGCCCGGACGAAGCCGGGCCCTCCCAGGATGCGGCTCGGTACGCCCTCCAAGGGGAGGGCCGCGCTTTGTCGCGGCCGCGCGAACAGGGTGTTTCATGCATGCCCCTGAAGCGCCCTGGGGACACGGCCCGGACGAAGCCGGGCCCTCCCAGGCGGCGTCTGCACTCTCTCCACGGGGAGGGACGCGCTTCCGCGAGTCAGCGGTGGAACAGGGTGCGACACGACCACACTCTTTTCGCCAACCGCTCCAATGGCCGATGGGCTTGTGGCTGCCGCAGCGTCGCGCCTGTGGCGACGGCGCCCTCGCCGTCGTCAAGCGGCTGGTGATTCGCCGGGGAATGTTTTCAAGAAGGGAGAAGTGCATGGAAGACGGATGTTTTGTTCGTATTTTCCATAATCTCACGACATGCACGGCGGTGCGGATTCTTTTGGGCGGATGGCGGCGGGAGAGGTGGTGCCACAAGATGGTCCCCATCAGGAACCATGACGCGCCCGACCGTGGGCGGGCGGCCATCCCCGGCCGCTCGCGGGCTTGGCGGATTTTGCATTGCAAGGGGAAGGGTGGGGGGGATAGAGTGGGGGCATGAGCGAGAATGCAAAGTTGATCGAAATCGGGGCGCCGGGGCTGGACGTGGACCGGCTGGTCGCGGAAATCCAGGCGACCGCCGACCGCAAGATGCAGGATGGGGTGTACTCGGACGCACGGGTCGCCCGCGCCGAAAAGACCAATCTGGTCCACCTGCGCGGGACGGACGGGTTCTTGACGTTCTATTTGGCGTGCCTGCGGGACGCGGTGTTCGTGGACATCTCGGACTTCGAAATCCGGGAGCGGCGGAGCGCGTTCGCGCCTGCGCTGGTCGCGCTCAAGAAGGTCATCTGGAAGCTGCTCAAGTTCTACACCTACCGCCTGTGGTCGCAGCAGAACCAGGTCAACGGGCTCGTCATCACCGCCCTCCAGGGCATCGAGGAGCAGACGGAGGGGCGCATCGCGAAGCTGGAGGCGCGGGTGGCCGAGCTGGAGGCGAAGCTGGGCGCGGAATCCGGGAAGGCGCGCGGCGATGGCTGAGCGCCTGGCGTTCGTCAGCCCGCGGTACGCGGGCGAGGGTGCGGTCGGCGGCGCGGAGACGCTGCTGAAGAATCTCGCCATCCACGCGGCGCGCATGGGCTGCGAGGTGGATTTCCTCACGACCTGCGCGCAGAGCCACTACACGTGGGAGAACACCCTCAAGCCGGGGGCGCACGAGATGGACGGGATGACGGTCCGCTTCTTTCCCGTGGACGCGCGCGACGAGGGGACGTTCCTGCGCATCCAGCAGCAGATCGACCACGGGGTCAAGGTGCCGGAGGCGGACGAGGCGCTGTGGCTGCGCAACGGGGTGCATTCGTCGGCGATGCTGGAGCACCTGGCCGCGAACGCGGCGGGCTACCGGGCGATCCTGGCGGGGCCATACCTGTTCGGGCTGACGGTCGCCGCGGCGTCGGCGCATCCGGACAAGACGCTGCTGGTCCCCTGCCTGCACGACGAGGTGTTCGCGCGGCTGGGGACGGTGCGGCGGATGTTCGGGGCGGTGGCGGGGTGTTTGTTCAATTCGGAGGCCGAGCGGGAGCTGGCGGGGGAGCTGTACGGGTTCCCGGAGGCGCGCGGGCGGGTCGTGGGGATGGGGCTGGACCCGTTCGCGGCGGACCGCGGCGCGTTCGCGGCGCGGCACGGGATCGGCGCGCCGTACGTGCTGTACTCGGGGCGGCGGGAGCCGCTGAAGGGGACGCCGCTCATCTGCGACTACATGCTGACGTTCCGGGAGCGCACGGGGCGCGACATCCGGGTGGTGTTCACCGGCAGCGGCGCCATCGAGGCGCCGGACGCGCTGTGGCCGGCCATCTTCGACGCGGGGTTCGTGTCGGAGGAGGAGAAGCACGAGGCGATGGCCGGGGCGGTCGCGTTCATCCATCCGTCGGTCAACGAGAGTTTCGGGATCGTGCTGCTGGAATCGTTTTTGGCGGGCACGCCGGCGCTGGTGCACGCGAAGAGCCGCGTGCTGGTGGCGCAGTGCCGCGCCGCGCGGGCGGGGCTGTGGTTCCGCCACTACCCCGACTTCGAGGCGGAGCTGCTGCGGCTGCTGGACGACCCGGCGGCGCGCGCCGCGCTCGGGGAGAACGGGCGGCGGTACGTGGAGCGGGAATACGCGTGGCCGACCATCGAGCGCAAGCTTTCGGAGGCCATCGGCGCGCTGATGCCTCGCGGCGGCGCCGGCGGCCGTTGAGCGGGAGGGCGCGCGGATGGCGTACGGCGGGCGGAACCTGATACGGGATTTGCCGGGGAAGGCGCGCCCGCGGGAGATTGCCCTGGAGCGCGGCGTGGAGCGCACGGACGACGCGGTGCTGCTCGCCATCCTGCTGCGCACCGGCGGGCGCCGGGGAAAGGGCGTGCTGGAGCTCGCGCGCGACGTGCTGGGCCGCTGCGGGCATTCGCTGGAACGCTTGGCCGACGCGTCGGTCGAGGAGCTGGTGGAGCTGCCGGGACTCGGGCCCGTCAAGGCGCTGGAGCTGAAGGCCGCGCTGGAACTGGGGCGGCGCGCGGCGACCCCGGACACGGCGGGGGCGCGTCCGGCGATCCTCGGCGCGGCACCGGTGGTGGAGCTGCTGGGGGCGGAGGCGGCGCGGCTCGACAGGGAGGTGTTCTGGGTGCTGCCGCTCAACGCCAAGTACCGGCTGATCCGGCCGCCGGTGGAAATCACGAGCGGGCTGGTGGACACGAGCCTGGCGCACCCGCGGGAGGTTTTCCGCGAGGCGGTGCGGGCGACGGCGGCCGCGATCGTGCTCGCCCACAACCATCCGTCGGGCGACCCGAAGCCGTCGCGCGAGGACGTGCGGATGACGCGGCGCCTGGTGGAGGCGGGGAGGATCGTGGGGATTCCGGTGCTCGACCACGTGATCGTAGGGCGCGGGGCGTTGCCGGCGCCGTACGCCAGTATGCGGGATTCGGGCGCGGTGCAGTTCGACGGGTGAGGCGGCGATGGTTCTCGGCATCCTTTCGGACACGCACAACCACGTCGCCGCGGCGCGGCGGGGGCTGGAGGCGCTGGCGGAAGCGGGGGCGGAGGCGCTGGTGCATTGCGGCGACATCGGGGAGGACGTGCTGGACCTGCTCTCGGCGGAATGCCTCGCGCGCGGAATCCCCGCGTGGGCGGCGCTGGGGAACTGCGACGGATGGGGCGATGCCGCGTACCGGGGGCGGCCGGCGGGGATCGAGGGCTTGGCGCGGCAGGTGCATTTCGCCGCGGACGGCAAGGCCTGCGCGGTGGTCCACGGGGACGACCTGCGGGCGCTGTGGCAGCTGGCCAACTCGGGGACGCTCGACTACCTCTTCACCGGCCACACGCACCGCCCGGAGCTGGAGCGGGTGGGGAGGACGACGGTGCTCAATCCGGGTTCGGCGGCGCGGCCGCGGAACGGGATGGCGACCGTCGCCTTCCTCGATACCGCCAGCGGGGACGCCAAGTGGATTCCGCTGGAGTGAGGCCGATCCCGGCCGGCACCGCTTTTCGCCTGTTGCCATCGCGTCCGGCGCGTTGTAAAATGCCGCCCATGAAGACCCGACGAACCTGGACCCTCAACGGCAAAACCGCCACCGTGGAAATCCCCGGCATCCGCCGCCTCATCGACGTCCTCCGCGAGGACCTCGGCCTGACTGGCACCAAGGAAGGGTGCGGCGAAGGCGAATGCGGCGCCTGCACCGTGCTCCTCGACGGCGAACCCGTGGCCGCCTGCCTCATCCCCGCCGCGCAAGTCCCCGACGGCGCGCGCCTCACCACCATCGAAGGCGTCTCCCGCACCCGCGCCGGCCGCGTCCTCCAGCAGGCCTACATCGACGCCGGCGCCGTCCAGTGCGGCTTCTGCATCCCGGGCATGATCCTCTCCAGCTACGCCCTCCTCCGGCGCAACCCGCGCCCGACCGAGCGCGACATCCGCACCGCCCTGTCGGGCAACCTCTGCCGCTGCACCGGCTACGCGAAGATCGTGGCCGCCGTCCGTCTGGCCGCCCGCCGCCTCCGGGAGGAAGCGAAATGATCCCGAACGCCGACACCCCCCGCATCGTCTTTCCGAAAGACCTCGACGAAGCCTGCCGCCTGCAGGCCAATCCCCGGACCCGCGGACGCCTCATCGCGGGCGGCACCGACCTCATGGCCCAGTGGGCCGCGGGGGTGCCCGTCCCCGAGCGTCTCGTGTCGCTGAAGAACCTTCCCGAACTGACCGGCATCGCCGTCACGCCCGACCTCGTGGAAATCGGCGCCGCGACGACGCACGCCGCCATCCGCGACGACGCCCGCCTGCGCCCCCTCCTGCCCGCGCTCGTCGCCGCGAGCTCCTCCGTCGGCGCCCGGCAGATCCAGGCCAC
>JAFYAC010000122.1 GCA_017540905.1 Kiritimatiellia bacterium
AAGGCGATGGTGCGGAGGAATCGGGGGTGGCGTTTCATCGGTGGCCTCCTTTTGCGGAACGTCCGCCGCCGTGGCTGCTGGCGGCGGGATGGCGGTGGCGGCGGTGGGCAGGGGCAGGGGAATCGACGCCGACGGAAGAGATCCGCCCGGGGCCCGAGTCGGGCGAGAGAGCAACCGGGGGAGAGACCGTCGGCGTCGAAAAGGGAGTGGCGGGAGGCGGGGGCGGAAGCTCGGGAGAGCGGGCCCCGGGCAGGAAGACCGCGAGCGTCAGCGCAACCATGAACACCAGCGTTACCCCCGCCAGGATGCGGTCGATGATGCGGTCGAAGGTGCTTTCCCCGCTGTGGTTTTTCTTTTCCAGGTCATCGTTCATGCCCCCCATCCTGGCACATGCCTCCCCTTCGCGCCTTGAAACGGCGGAAACCGTGGAAACTCCACCGACGGCCCGGACTACCCTTCCGGGTGCTTTTGCCCCCCCCTATTCGTGGCCTCCCGCCGCGACCCTTTTAGGCCCTCTCCCCCGACCCTTCCCACGCTTTATCCCGCCCGCCCCCCGTTCCCCGCCCTCTTTCCCGTTCATTTCCCCCCATTTCCCATCATTTCCCCCTCCCTCCCTCATTTTCGCGGGGGGCATCCCGCCCCCGCCCCGCCTTTCCGCCCCCCGCGGCCTCCGCAAAAGGCAACCGGCCCCCGCCGCGTCCGCGGCGGAAGCCGGTTCCGTTCCCCCTCCCCCCCCCGTCCGCTCACTCCTCCATTTCCGGCGGGGGCGGGTCGCCGGCCCCATCCTCCGGTGCCGGCTCCATGCCGCGCGGGCCGCCGCACGGCGGCGGACCATGCCGCCCGCCCTTCGGGCCGCAGCGTTCCCCGCGGCGGTGCGGGCGCATCGGAGGGCGCTCGCCGGACAGGATGCTCTGCAACTGCTCCTCGATCCACTCGTCGCGGTTCGCTTCGCCTTCCTCGATCATCGCCTTGAGGTCCGCGAGCTGGCGGTCCAGGAGGGCCTTCTGCTTGTCGATGCGCTTCTCGGCGGCGGCGAGGCGCTCCTGCAAGCGCGCGTGCTGGCGGTCGGCCATCTCGCCGAGCTTCGCGCGCAGGGCTTCGGCCAGCTCGGCCTTCTTCGCCTCGTCGGTTTCCGCGCACACGTCCTTGCACAGCTGCCGGAAAGCGGCGAACTCGGCCCGCTCCTCTTCCGTCGGCCCCTTGCAGGCGTCGGGCGGCGCGCAGGGACGCCCACCGTCCGGCGCGCAGCGCGGCTTCTCCATCCGCCCGCACGGGCCGCCCCGGCCACGCTTGCCGCACTGCGGCGGCATCGGCCGGTCCAGCCCCGGGCAACCGGCTTTCCCGCAGAAGGATGGCGGCGGCGGCGCCCCTTCCCCGTCCGGTCCGTCGCCGGGCATCTCCGTTTGCGCGTACGCGGCCGCGGCGGCCAGCGCCAGGACCGGAATCCATTTCCATGCCATTTTCATCTTCGTGTTCCTTTCGGGTTGTTGTTTTCCATCTTCACAGACTCGGGAACGCCGTCGCGTCCGAATCGAAATCCAGCGCCTCGAAGGCCAGCAGCGTCGTCTCCAGCTCCTCGAACTCCGCATCGTACGGCGAGAGCCATTCCGCCTCCGCCTCCGCGAAGGGATCCTCCGCCTCCGCGCTCTCCACGCTCTCCGCGGACGCCACCGGCGCGGCGCCTTCCGGTCCCGTCCGCCACGTGCCGAACCACAGCGCCACCGCCGCGGCGGCGGCCGCCGCCGACATCCACAGCGCACGGAGGGCCCGCGCCCGCGACGCCGCCCGCAGCGCCCTCGCGCGCCGTTCGATGCCCTCGACCGTCCCCGCCGGCATCGGCGGCATCGGGCACGCCTCCAGCGCCCGCGCCAGCGCGCGTTCCTCCGCCGTGGCGGCCGCTTCGAAACCGTTTGCGTCCATCGTCGTCTTCATCTCACCGGATCTCCTTCCATTCCTCGTAATCCTCCGCCAGCGCCGCCCGCAGCTTCGCCAGCGCGTACCGCATCCGCGCCAGCACCGTCCCGAGCGGGCACCCCTGTATCTCCGCGATTTCCCTGAAAGCCAGCCGCCCGTCCATCCGCAGCGAAAACGTCATACGCTGCGCCTCCGGCAGCGCCGCCACGGCCGCCCCGATGCGTTCCCCGAGCTCGCGCGTCGCCACCACGCGGTCCGGCGACACCGCCGCCACGTCCGGCACCCCTTCCCCGCCGTCCTCCCGTTCCCCGCCGTCCCCCGTACCGGCCCCCGGCAGCGCCCCCTCGCGGCGGAGGCGGCGGAAATGGTCCATCGCCAGGTTGTGCGCGATCCGGAACAGCCACGGCGCCAGCGGCGGCTTCGTGAACGCCCCCGGCCGGGCGAGCGCCCGCGCCCACGTCTCCTGGAACCACTCCTCCGCCTGCCCCGCGTCCCCGGTGAACCGCGACAGGAACCCGAACAGCGGCCTCCGGTACTTCTCCACGAGCCGCGCCAGCGCCCCCGCCTCGCCCTTCCCGTACGCCCTCCACTCGTCCAGGTCGCTCCGTCCGTTTTCTTCTGTCCGTTCCGTGTCCATGTTCCTTCTCTACACCCAAAAACGCCCCCGAGTCCCGTTTATTGCATCCCCCCCGAAAAAAGTTTTCCCCCCCGCCCTCCCCCCGCCTCCCCCGCCCCCCGTCCCCCATTTTTGCAATTACAGGAAAACCTCCAATATCCTTCCACTTCACCCCAACTTCCCCCCCATGAACACTCCCCGTTCGCGGTGCCGCCTCCGCCTGGGCGCATCTCCGGTTTGTGCCCGGGGCGGACCAAATCCACGCTTGCATATTCCCGCGCGAGGCGCATGGTGGGGCAAGGCGTCCCCGCCGAGCCGTTCTTGCCGGTTTTCCAGACCTCCTGCCCCCTTCCACACCGGCTCGCCGGGGACGGCTCGCCCCACCAAGGGCCTTGCCATCCAATCAAGGGGCACCAAAAGTCGAGGCGGAAGGGAGGGGGGGCACAAACTGGAGATGCGCCCATGCGTCCTCCACGGGCGATTTTGCGGTGGCGGAGAGGGGCTGGAGGGGATATATTCGCAAGCATGAAGACGGCATTGCGCTTTTTGTTGGCCATGATACCGCTTTGGGCGGGGACAGTTGCCCCGGGACAGGTCGCCGGGCATCTCCGTGCCCCTGCCACCGAGCCGGCCGATGCGTTGCCCATCGGGGTGCCGTTGCAGGCGGGGGCGCCGCGCCTCGTGGCCCCTCCCGTGCGCCGGGGGAGCTCCACCGTGCGTGCGACCGTTGGCGCGCCCGACCTCGTGCATGTTCCGTCGGCGACTTTCGCCATGGGCAATCCCTACTCCCACCTCAACGAAGGCTGGCCCTCCGAGCTGCCGCTCCACGAAGTCACCGTCTCGCCGTTCCTGATGGGGCGCACCGAAGTGACGACCTCGCTCGCCGCAGGCCTTCTCCAGCACGCCTGCGACCGCGGTCTGGCGGCCATCACCCTCGCCACCAACGGCCTGCCCTACGCGGTGGTGTCGCTCGAGGACGCGGACCGGCCGCCGCTGATGTACCTGCAAGGGCTTTCCACGAACGTCCACGTCACGTACGACCCCGCCGCGGGCGCGTTCGCGGTCCGCCCGGGCAAGGAGGGTTTCCCGGCGTTCTACGTGACGTGGTACGGGGCGTTGGCGATGGCGAACTACCTCTCCGACGCGCTGGGGCTGCCGCGCGCGGTCGATCCGGCGAACGGCTGGGCGGTCGCGCTGGACGCCCCGGGGTTCCGCATCCCGACGGAAGCCGAATGGGAGCGGGCGGCGCGCGGCGACCTGGCCGGCTACCCCACGCACTTCCCGTGGCCCAACGACTCGGTGCACGGCGACGAAAACTACGCCTACTCCATCGATCCCTGGAAGGCGAACTACACCGACTACCGCTTCGTCTATTCCTCCAACGGCATCGCGTCCCATCCCCGGCACCCCTGGTTCGGCGAGCGCGTGCGCACCACGCCCGTCGCCTGGTACGACGGACACCAGGTTGTCACCAACACTGAATATGTCCCCGCCTCCTTTGTCGGCGCCGGCTACGGCCAGACCAACGACATGGCCAACTCGCTGGGGCTCTACGACATGGCCGGGAACGTCGCCGAGTGGTGCCTCGACTACATCCACGACTACACCGGCGCCCCCGCCACGAACCCTTGCGCCACCGTCCCCACCATTGCCGACACCAACACCGCCCACTACCGCATCTTCCGCGGCGGTGCCTGGACCCAGTGCTGGCCCACCGAGTACTACGACTCCTCGCTCCTCCGTTGCTCCTTCCGCAAATGGGCGTATCCGGCCTTCTATGCCGAAGCCATCAACGGCTTCCGCCTCGTCCGCCCCCTGACCCCCTACGAAACTTGGGCGGCTGCGCACTTCGGTTCCCCGCTTGCCCCCGACGCCGCGCCGGACGCGGACCCCGACGTTGACCGCTTTCCCAACGCTTCCGAATTCGCGGCCTGCACCGACCCCACCGACTCCGCCTCCCGGCTGGCGGTGACCGGCTTGTCGACGGCGCCCCTCTCCCTGACCTTCCCCGCCGTGTCCGGCCTTGTCTATGCCGTCGAAGCGGCGGCCCCGGCGGCCAAGCCCGACTGGCAGCCCGTGGGAACCGTCACCTCCACCGCCACCGGGCCGATGACGTTGCCCGTGCCGTCCACCAACGCCGCCTTCCTGCGCGTCACCCTTCCTTGATTACCACCCCTGCCTCCTCCGCACCCCCTCCCCGATCCTTCGCGCCGCTTCGCACACCTCCCGCACCCGCGCGGCCAGCTCCGCCGCGTTCCCGGCTCCGTTGAGCCGTGACGCAACCGCCTTTTCCCAGCCTTCCGCGCGTGCCGCGTCCCGGGCTGTGCGCATGCGCTCCCGGATGCCGCCATGTTCGCGGAAGTCCGCCTCCTGCCGTTCCATGAGACGCTCCAGCAGCACCCGGCACTGGCGGGCCAGCACCCCGAGGAGGTTGCACACCGTCTCCGGCGGCCTGGACTCGAACAGCTCTTTCCATTCCTCCCACGACTCGTGCTTCCTGGCGAATTCGCGCGCGGCCGCCGTGCGCGGGTCCTCCACGCCCCATTCCACCTTTCCGTTCGCCTTCAACCAGTCCCGTACGTCCTCCAGCAGTTCGTCCAGCGAGGCCTTGGCCACGCCCGTCAGCTTCAGCTGGGTCTCCAGGCTGGTCGCCGCGGCCGCGCTCCCTTCCGCGATGTTCTGCTTGCACGAACGGGCGGCCTGGACCATCTGGTCCACCGTGCGGTCGCGCCGCGCGTCCAGGAAGCGACGGCAGAAGACGACGGTGCCTTGGTAGATCACTTCGCTCTTCTTGTAGGCGATGAGCTTGCGGTAGCCGGAATGGGGGAGGATGATGGGAGGAGGGGAGGGGGAGGTTTTGGGATTCCTGGGATTTTTGGGATTCTTGGGATTGGGTTGCATGGGAAACTCCTTGTTGCTTTCCACTTTGCAACTGAACGATTTTCCAGTCAACTGTTTTCTTTTTCATCACACTCATCTCAATCCCAAGAACCCCAAAACTCCCGGAAATCCCAAAGCCCTCCCCTCCCAACGAAAAAAGCGGCCCCTTTCGGGACCGCTTTCGCGTATCGCTGTCAGGCGATTACTTGCGGAGCTTGCGGCGGAGGACCATCGCAAGGGCGCCGAGGCCCAGCAGGCTCATCGTGGCCGGCTCGGGAACCGCGGAGGCGGACTCAGCCTTGAACGTGGCGACGTAGTCGTGGGGATCGTTCGTCTCGTAGATGGTGCCGTCGCCGGAGGGCTTGGAGAAGTACACCTTGAGGTCATGGGATTCGCCGTCGGCATAGTTGGCCACGGGGACCGAACCTTCGCCCTGGAACCAGTTGTTGTTGTTTTCATACTGGAACCAATCCAGCTGGATCTGCGTGGCCGCGCCATTGTCGATGTCGTAGTTCAGGAACGCGGGGTTGTTCGCGCCATCCTGATCACCGTAGGACTGGATCTGGCCTCCCAGGACGAGGGAGGAAATCGTGCCCAAATCCTTGCCCAGGAAAGCACCGGCTTGCTGACCGGTCGCACCGGCATCGTACCACGTGGCGTCGGTCGCACCATCAATCTTGGTGGTGATGTAGCTGTTGCCAATCCAACTGGCGTTCTGGGCGAACGCGCTGGCCGCGAGGACGGCCGCAACCGCAAATACTGCGAGTCTCTTCATTTGTTTCGTATCCTTTTTCGTTGTTGTTTTATTGACTAGTCAAACGCGCCGCGCGGTTGTACAAGGGCCGACGGCGGCAATGCACCGCATTGCGGACGCGAAGGTACCATAAGGGGAAAGCGATGCAAGGATTTTTTTGAGTTGGGCCGCAGGGCGGGGCGCATCTCCAGTTTGTGCCCCCTCCTCCCTTCCGCCTCGACTTTTGGTGCCCCTTGATTGGATGGCAAGGCCCCTGGTGGGGCGAGCCGTCCCCGGCGAGCCGGTGTGGAAGGGGGCAGGAGGTCTGGAAAACCGGCAAGAACGGCTCGGCGGGGACGCCTCGCCCCACCATGCGCCTCGCGCGGGAATATGCAAGCGTGGATTTGGTCCGCCC
>JAFYAC010000150.1 GCA_017540905.1 Kiritimatiellia bacterium
CGCACGCGAAATCCTCCGCCCGCGCACCCCGTAGCGCGGCCTGCCGACCGCCGACCGCCCTCCGCGCCATGCCGCCCACCCCCTTCCAACCCGGTTCCACGCATTCCAGCGTCCTCGAAGGCATCCGCGATCCCGCCAACCGCACCGCCTGGGAACGCTTCTTCACCCAGTACGCCCCCTACGTCCGCGCCCTGGCCGAGCGCAACGGACTGCGCCATGCCGACGCCGAAGACGTCGTCCAGACCCTGTTTTCCGAGCTCGCCACACGCATCCGCACCTTCGACTACGACCGCGCCAAGGGCCGCTTCCACACCTGGCTCGCCGGGGCGGCCCTCTACCGAATCCGCGACCTCCAGCGCCGCAACGCCCGCCGCGACGCCCGCGAAACCGCATTCCCGGCCCCCGACGTCCCGTCCCCCGACGACGCCTTCGCGGCCCTCGCCGAAGAAGAATGGCTCGCCCACGTCCGCCACCTCGCCCTCGAACGGCTCCGCGCGCAAGTCTCCCCCCGCCAGTTCGAACTCTTCCACGCCGCCGCCATCGAAGAATGGCCCACCGAGAAGACCATGCGCGTCTACACCGCCTCCCGCGACGCCGTCTACCAAGCCAAGCACCGCCTCACCCCCCTCTGGCACGATGCCCTCCGCGCCGTCCTCGCCGACCTCGACGCCCCGCCCCCGCCACCCCCGCCGCCCCCGTTAACGTGACCACTTTTGCGATTTTTCGAAAAGTGGACATCTTAACTTGACTTCTCCCGGCTTTCCTCCCAGAATCCCCGACATGCTGGCATTCCACGAGGTCCTGCCGTGAAACTCTTCCATCGCCAACGATATCTCGAAAAAATCCGCGGTTTCTACCATACCGCCGACTTGGTCAAAGTCATCACCGGCGTCCGCCGTTGCGGCAAAAGCTCCCTCCTCCGGACGATTGCGGAAGAACTCCGCGATACGGGCATACCGGAAACGAACATCCTGTTCCTGGACCTCGAAAGCCCCGAAAACCGGCGCATCGCCACGGCGGACGCCCTGGAAGCCCGCATTGCCGCCTTTCCGCCCGCCCCGGGCCTCAAATACCTGTTCGTGGACGAAATCCAGAACGTTTCCGGCTTCGAGTCCGTCCTCAACGCCTTCCGCTCCACGGGCGATTGGTCCATTTTCGCCACCGGCTCCAACGCCTACCTCCTTTCCGGCGAACTCATGACCCACCTCACCGGACGCTACATCGAATTCGAGCTCTTCCCCCTCGGCTTCGAAGAATACGAGGCCATGAAATCCTTCTACGGGCTCCCCCGCGCGCCCGATCCCAACGCCGAACTCAACGCCTACATCCTCGAAGGCGGCTTTCCCCGCGCCCTCTTCCTCCCCCGCCCCGCCGACAAACTCGCCTACGCCCGCTCCGTCATCGCGGAAATCTTCGAGAAAGACATCCGCCGCCGCGTCAAGATCCGCACCCCGAGCCTTTTCGCGACGGTCCGCGACTACCTGATCAACAACTTCGGCGCCTGCACCAGCCTCAACCGCCTCCGGGAATCCCTCCGCCACCATGGCGAACCCATCGCGAAACCGACCCTCCAGCGCTACCTCCAGACCCTCCTCGACGCCAAAATCCTCTGCGAATGCCCGCGGTTCGACGTCAAATCCCGGCGCTCCCTCGCCGGCGGGTGCAAATACTACCTCTCCGACCTCTCCTTCTATTTTTCGCAAAACACCGACACGCGCATCAACTACGGCCCCGTCCTCGAAAACATCGTCTACCTCCACGCCCGCGCCCTCGGCTGCTCCGTTTCCGTCGGCCGCGTCGGCCCCCTCGAATGCGACTTCATCCTCCGCACCCCCGACAACTCCTGGGCCTACGTCCAGGTCGCCTACACCATCGCCCTCTCCCGCGAAACCGAAGACCGCGAATTCCGTCCCCTCGAATCCATCCGCGACAACTACCCCAAATACGTCATGACCACCGACACCCTCCTGCAGCGCCGCAACGGCATCAAACACGTCAACCTCGCCGACTTCCTCCTCAAGGGCCTGCCTTTCTGACGGCTCCCGCCCCGTTAACGTGACCACTTTTGCGATTTTCCGGAAAATGGACACCTTGGAGCGGATTTCCCAAAACGGCCCCGTTGTATTTTTTCACCGGGCGATGGTGGGGCGAGCTCTCCGAGCGAGCCGTACCGGCCTTCCATGCGGCTCGCACGGAGTGCTCGCCCCACCACTTCCGGCCTGTGCTTTTCCTGAGCCCGCTCCCCCCGCCCCCTCTCCGTGACCCCTCCCCTCCCCATCCCCCCCGCCCTCGCCGCCCTCTTCCCCGAGGCCGACTTCGCAACCCCCGTCGGCGAAGGCGCCTACGGTTCCGTCTGGCTCGCGCGCTTCCCGGACGGCGTCTGGCGGGCCGTCAAGCACGTCGCCGCCGACCCCGACCGCCCGGCGGCGGCCGCCCGCGAACTCCGCGCCGTGCGCCTCCTCCTGGCCCTGGCCGACCCCGAAGCGCCGCCGGGCGCCCCCCTCCATCCCGCCCTCCTGCCAATCCACGAACTGCGCATCGCCCCCGACGGACGCACCTTCGCCTACACCATGCCGCCGGCCGATTCCCTTCGCCCCAACTGGCATGACGCCCCCGACCAGTACCGCCCCCGCACCCTGGCCGCCGACCTCCTCGCCCGCCGCGCCCTGCCGCTCCCCGAATGCCTCGACCTGGCCGAAACCCTTGCCTCGGCCCTCGACAGCCTCCAGCGGCACTGCCTCGTCCACCGCGACATCAAACCCTCGAACGTCCTCTACTTTTCCGGCCGCCCCGTCCTCGCCGACTTCGGCCTCCTGGCCGACACCCGCGAAGCCGCGTCCGTCGTCGGCACCCCCGGCTACGTGCCCGGCGAACAGCACGGCCGATTTCCTGCCGACCTCTACTCCCTGGGCATCCTTCTCGCCGAAGCCGCCACCGGCCGTCCCGCAGCCGAAACCGGCTACGCCCCCGTCCCCGAAGCCGATACTATCCACCCCCTCTATCCCCCCTTCCTCGCCCTCCTCCACCGCGCCACCGACCCCAATCCCGCCCACCGTCCCCAGACCGCCGCCGCCTTCCTCGCCGACCTCCGCGCCCTCCGCGCGCCCCCGCCCCCGCGACGCCGCTTCCGCCGCCTCGCCTGGCTGGCCCTCCCGCTCGCCCTTGGCGCCCTCCTGGCCACCCTCTTCTTCCAGCGCGACCCTGCGCCGCAACACTCCCCGCATCAAACAAAACCAACTCAACCCGATTCCATCGAATCAATCGATTTCATCGAAATAATCGATTCCATCGAACAAAACCCGCCCCCGCCTCCTGCGCCTCCCGCCCCATCCCTCCCCGAGCCCGCGCCCCAGCCACCGTCCCCCGACCTCCCCACCGCCCCCCCAGAACCCACTTCTTCTCCAGCCTCCTCTCCCGCTCCCGAACCCACTCCCGCCCCCTCGCCCTCGCCCTC
>JAFYAC010000151.1 GCA_017540905.1 Kiritimatiellia bacterium
GATGACCTACTACCAGAACCAGCGCAACGCCCTCGACGCCAACATCAAGGCCGAAATGCTCGCCCAGGCCAACAACTCCGACAACCAAGCCTTCATCGACGGCTACGAGGACGTCATCCGCCGGAACCCCCAGATGTTCCCGCTCCTAACCAAGTACTACCTCAACGGCGACTGACCCCCGCGCGCCGCCCGGCAACGGCCGGCCCCCCGGAAAAGGGGGCCCAATCACCTAGATACCTAGAAATTCTAGATATCTAGCCCGCCCCTTCCCCCGCTCCCTTCCCGCGCGCCGCGGATGCCCCTTGACGCAAAACCCCGGAAGCGGCTATGTTTCCGCCAGCCACTCCAAAAACGAAAGGCCCGCCATGAAAAGACCCGCCATCCGCCTGTTGTCGCTCGCCGCGGCGATTGCCGCAACCGCCGCAAGCGCGGCGGCCGCCGCGGACGCACCGGAGACGCTGCCCGGCGCCGACGCCCTCGTATCCGCGATTGCCGAGGCCATGTCGCCGCCGCCCGCCCCTGCGGCGGAAGATCCGCGGGACCTGATCGACGCCATCACCGCGCTGCGCAACGACGGTCCGGCGCGGCGCGACCCCGACCTGCGCGCGGCGCGCTGGCTCGAACTGGCGGCGCGTGCGGAGACCATCGGACTGGCCGCTCCGCTCAATCCGCCCCCCGAGGGAAGATGGATCCGCAATCGCGCGCTCCCGCAAGTCGTCCGGCACCTCGTCGCCGCGCTGCCGCCCCCTTCGCGCTGGCCCGCGATGCGCGAGGCCCTCGACGGGCGCGCTGCGGCGGCGGACCCCGCCGACCCGCCGCCCGCCCTCTCCGCGCTGCGCCTCGCCCTGGCGCGCCTCTCCGGCGACAAGGCCGCGGCGTCCAAGGCGCTCTCGGCGCTGCAACGCACGCCGGGGGCCCCGGACAAGGCCAAAACCAAGGCACTGCGCAAAGCCCTCTTCGGCCGAGAACAGCCCCGTCGCGCAAGGGGCGCTGGCAGAGGCAGAAGCATCACCGGACTCCTCCGTGCCATCGAAGGAGAGACCCAGGACGAAACGCCGGTCGAAGCGTTTGCCCGGCTTCTCGAGAAGTACTGGGCCGATCACCTGGTCGTGACGGACGAAGACCTGGAGTTGCCGGACGAACTGCTCGCGGTGATTCCCGCCTCTTCCAGCGTCCCTTGGGTCTACGGCTCCGACGCGGCGCTCGCCCGCTTCCGCGCCATCGTCCGCGCCGCCGGCACGAACGCGCCCGCCACGGCGGTCATGTGGTCGTTCGCCGACCCGACGCCGGACGGCCTGGCCTACTTCGCCGAACGCGCGGTCGCCCGCAACGCCCCCGCCGCGTGGGAGGACGAATTCGCCCGCCTCGCCGCCCGCGGTCCCGACGTCCTGCTCTCCGAGCGCTGGGTGGAAGTCGGGGGCTACGGGGTGCGGTCGAAATTGAACCCGAACCCATCCGAACCGACCGCCTACCTGCGAGCCGTCGCCGTGCTCTGCGGGCGCGACCTCGCGGCCGGGCGCATCGAAGACGCCGAAGCCCGCCTCGATGCGGCGCTCCCCGAAGCCATCCGCCCCGCCGTCGCGCTCGCCGCGGCTGCGTCGGCGCGCCGGGGGTTTGATCCCGTCACCATGTTCTTCCGCCCCTCCGCCCCGTCGGCGGCGCTTGCGGAATTCGTCGAACGCCGAGCCCTCCCTCCCGCCGCCCCGGCGACGGAGGAGGCGATCCAGGTGCTCCTCCGCTCCCTCCCGAAGAAGGCGGACGCCGCCTCCGCCGCGCGTCTCGCCGCGCTGGCCGAACGCCTCAAGGCGGATCCGGACACGCCCCCGGCCGCCCTCGCCGCCCTCGAACGCGGACGCCTCGCCACCGACCTCGCCGCCGCCCTCGCGGACAACCGCTTCGACGACGCCATGGCCGCCGCCCGCCGCCTCGCCAAACGCAAGCCGGCCAAACGCCTGCCCTCCGGCGAAGACGACCAGGACGACGAAGAATCCGAACTCCTCCTGGGCTTCGCCCGCGCGATGCTCACCGCCGGCGAGACGAACCGCTTCGACCAGGCCCTCGCGCTCCTCCACTCCGCGGCCGGCTCCCGCGGCGACGGCGCTTCCGCCGCCGACAAGGCGGCACTGCTTGCCCGCGCCGGGCGCACCGCCGGGGCGCAGGCGCTCTACGCGGAGGACCTCCTCCGGAAAATCCGCGAACGCAAGGAGTCCGGCGAGCTGGACCTGGCGTCGGGATCCTACCCGTTCTTCACCCGCGACCTCGACGCCCTCGCGGAACTCTATCTCGATGCCGGACGTCCCGCCGACGCGCTCGCGCTGTTCGAGCGCGTCCCGCTCTGGGGCGTCGCCGACGCCTCCGGACTCCGCGGGAAGTCCCCGCGCCTCCTCGCCCGCGCGCTCGACGGAACGGGCCGCACGGACGACGCGGTGCGCGTCGCCCGCCACGCCATCGAGGTCGCCGGCGCCTACCACCGCGACTGGCCGTGGGAACTGCTCCTCGAACGCCTCCCGGCGGAGGACTTCCTCGCGCTGGCCGACCGGATGCACGGCCTCGTGCCGTGGGAAGAACGCCCCGTCCAGTGGAAGGCCGAAGCCCTCCGCCGCGCCGGCCGCCTCGCGGAAGCCGAGGAAGCCGCTCGCCTCGCCCTCCAGATCGACCCCACCGACGGCGAATCGCCCGACGGCGACCGCATCCGCTCCTATTCCATCCTCGCGTCGATCCTCGAAGAAAAGGGCGGGGAGGACGCCGCGAAGGAGGCCGCCACGTTGCGCAGCGTCGTCGCCGCCGTGCGCCTCGCCGAAAAGGGCGACGACCTCTCCTGTGCGGGCCTCGTCTCGCGCGCGCTCGACGCCTACGACCGCGCCGCCGCCCTCTTCGAGGACGCCTACTGCGTCCAGTGGCGCCTCGCCGAACGCCTCCGCGAACGCGGCTTCCCGGAGCTCGCCGCCCGGCACTACGAGGAAACCTTCCGCCGGATGCCCGAGCAGTTCGGCCGCGTCGCCTCGCTATGTTTCGGCTGCGCCGGCGTCTTCGAGAGCGGCGAAAGCCTCTCCGCCGCCGAGCGCATCCTCCCCGGGCTGGCCGCCCGCCCCGGCGCCCTGCCCGCCACGCACCGCCTCCTCGGGATGCTCCGCGCCGAGCAGGGACGCCTCCCCGAGGCCTGGGACGCCTTCCGCGCCGCGCTCGACGCCGACCCCGGCTATCTCGACGCCCTGGCCGACCTGCTCGCGCTGCGTGGCAAGCTCGACCGCCCCCGCGCCGACTGGGCCGGCCTGCAGCGCCGCGCCTTCGAGCTCGACCCGCTCGGCCTGCGACTCCGGATCGAGCCGGGCGACATCCTCGACTGGACGTTCGCCCGCGAAGCCAACGCCGCCGCGCGCGCCCGCCTTCCCGACGCCCCGGAGTCGCTCCTGCCGCTGCCCGCCTCCGCCGAGGCCCTCGCCGCCAACCCCGCCTCCCGGCGCGACGCCTGGGAGTACCGGCTCGCGTCCATCTCGGGGCGCGACACCCTTGCGGCCCGCGCCTTCGACGCCGCGGCCGCCTTCGCCGCGCTGGACGACCCGCCCACCTGGCTCGACGCCCTCTGCACCTGGCTCGAAGCCCCCTCCGCCCGCTGAAGGCAGAGCGCCGACAGCCTCGATATCGGCCGCACCGGCGATTTCGACCCGTACTACTTCGACTTCCTGCGCGACAAGAACGGCACCGTCTCCCCCGAAGCCCAGAAGATCCGCGACCAGCTCGCCGACGAAGCCAACCTTCTCCAGCGCCTGACGAATCCCCTCTGTGCCAACTACCCGACGCTGAACCTGCTCACCCAGGCGGCCTCCGACGCGGACGACGACGAGTCGATGAACTACTACCAGGACCGGCGCAACGCCCTCGACGCCAACATCAAGGCCGAAATGCTCGCCCAGGCCAACAACTCCGACAACCAAGCCTTCATCGACGGCTACGAGGACGTCATCCGCCGGAACCCCCAGATGTTCC
>JAFYAC010000030.1 GCA_017540905.1 Kiritimatiellia bacterium
ACCATCGTCACCGACCGCTACGGCGGCTACCACTGGCTCAGCGCCTGCCACCGCCAGTTCTGCTTCGAACACCTCAAGCGCGACGCCCTCGACATCGCCCGCCGCTTCCCGAAAAGCCCCGAATGCCGGCGCTTCCCGGACCGGGCCGCCGGCCTGCTGCGCCGGGCCATGCGCCTGCGGCGGAAGGCGCCCGACCCTGACGACTACCGCCCGAAAGCCTTCCTGCTCGCCGCCGAAATCGAAGAGTGCATGGCGGCGGAGGCCCGGCATCCGGCCATCCAGGCCTTCCAGAACATCTTCCGCGAGAACCGCGCGGCCTGCATGCGCTGGACCGCCGGCCCGCATATCCCCGCGGAGAACAACACCGCCGAACGCGGCTTGCGGCCGCTTGCGGTCGTCCGCAAGATCAGCGGCGGCTCCCAGTCGGAAGAGGGCCTGCACACCCGCGAAGTCCTCGCAAGCGTATGGGCCACCCTTCGCCTCCGCCACGGCCGCGACCGGGCCCATGACCTCTTCGTGGAAGCCCTGGACACCCTGGCCGCCAATCCTTCCTCATCCATCCCGGACCTCCTCTTCCCCTTGCCCTCCAATCCCTGACCCCATACCAAGGTGGGCCGCAAGGAGCTCGGAATCAATCTCGTCCGTCCGGCGGGCTACTCCGACCTGGCGAGGGGCAAGGCCCCCCTCCTGCCGGGGGACAAGCTCGCTTTCACGTTCAACATCCCCGGCGAAGGGCCCATCGCGACGAACAGCACCGAGCAGGGCCGGAAAAACATCGGGACGGTGCTCGGCAAGATCGAGTCGCTGTGCGGCAAGCCCCGCACCGCGCAGGCGTCGAGCGTGATGACGATGGTTTCGCAGTCGGCCCTTTCGATCCTGAGGGGGGGGGCTGTCGATCTACGGCATCGAAACCAACGAACACGGCGCGTGCGACTTCACCCGCTCGAAGAACGGCGAAACCGGCGAGGTGACGATCAAGTACTCCAGCCCCGAGGCCCTGCCGTTCAAGTTCGAGTGGACCGCCACCGTCGGCACCGACGGCCATGTCACCACCACCCCGATGCGCTTCGCCGCCGACAAGGCGTTCCTGGCAAAGGACATGGCGGATACCGCCCAGGCGCTCAAGAACGTCACCAATTTCAAGAACGAGCCCGACGACGTCAAGGAACGGATCGCCAATTTGGTGGTCGAGAACGCCGGGTGGGACCCCGACCTGATGGCGCTCCTTCGGATGGACAACGGGAAGGTGGCGTACGGCGTCATCCTGGATGCGGGCGGGGACGTGCGGTCCGACGAAAAAATCCTCGCCAAGCTCGAGGCGCTGCGCAAGAACGTGGAAGAACTGCGCGCGGCCACCAAGGGCGACAAGCGGGCTTTCGAAATCGGCCTGCAACAGCTCACCATGCTCGAGGGCAACGCATTGCAGCCCGGCGGCATCGCCAAAATGTGCGAGACCGTCGCCAAGGCCGACATCGGCGCCATCCGGAACCTTTCCAAGGATTCCAGCCCCCAGGACGTTTTCAATGCCATCTGCCGGATGCATGCCATCGTGCAGGAGGCCTGCATCGAATCCAGGATCATGACGGGCTTCGACAAAGCGGGCGGCCTCGAGGTCGTCTCGCTCAACAGATTCGTCTCGGGCCTCGTGTTCGCGCGCTGCGACACCCGGACCCTCGAGGGCATCCGGGACGCGATCTACAACGAAAACGGCATGAAGGTGAAGATCGCGCTGGACGAACTCTTCCAGGATCACTAGAGCGGTTTAAGAAATACTGTAGCCGTTTCGGGAGGGCCGCGCTTTGTCGCGGCCGTGTGCAAGGACGAAAAACCAGGCCCGGACGAAGCCGGGCCATCCCCGGCTTTCGGCTACACTTTTTCTTAATTTGCTCTATCCCCCCGGCCGGACGTGCATGACGGCCTGACCGTCGACCCGGAGAGCTTCCGGGCCATCACCGCCCGCTTCCTGGACCACACGGCGGGCGTGGAAAACGCATCACAGGCCGCGCGGGCCCAACTCAAGGAATAGCACGGACGCCCCCGCCGGCGCAGGCAAAGGAGAAAACCCCATGGAACTGGAACAACTGATGTCCGCCTTTGCTGAAAACCTCGGAATCGACGGGCTGGCGGTCAATGACGGCACCTGCTCCATGACCATCGACGACATCCCGATGGAATTCACCGAGTCGCCCGACGGCCTGGCCGTGATTGGGGCCGCCGCCATCGGGATACCCCCGCCGGAAAAGCCGGACACCTTCAACAGGATGCTCCTGGAGGCCAACACCCAGCTGTACGGGACGCAGGGCATCGCCCTGGGGATCTCGCCGGACAGCGGCGAAATCATCCTCTTGGGCGGCCTCCCCTTCCAGGGCCTGGAGATGAAGGAATTCTGCAAAGCCCTGGACGAGTTCGTCAACAAAGCCGAGGAATGGCACGAAACGCTGGAAAACTTCCGTCCCGCCGCCGAAGAAGCCGCCACCCGCGACGAGGAAGCCTCCCGCCTCGGCCGTTTCGGCCTGACCGCCTCCGGCTTCATGAGCGTCTAGCGCGGCGCAAGAAATACAGTGGCCGTCCCCGGGAGACCGACCTGGGAGGTGCGGCTTTCAGCCGCGCCCCGACGGATGGGGCGCGCGAGGCAAAGAGACAACCTGGACAACTCGGGACAACTCTTTCCAAGGTGCGCCGCCCCACCCGGGCGGCGGATGGAAAACGGATGGAAAAGCGGGTGAATGCCGGGGGCGCGGGCGTCCCGCCCGCGGAAAATGGATGGAGAAAGGGAGGAATTGGAAAGAAATCCTCAAGCGGAGGTTTGGAGAGGGAAGAGAGGGGGACGCACCAAAAAACGAAAGAAAAGAAAATCACCGACGGAAAGGCAGTTTGGGCTTGCGGGCGGGGAGGGAGAAGAGGAAAGAATAAGGGTGAAGAGGATACGGACGAAAGAGATGGCGAAATGAGCAAAACTTCGTTCAAGGCGTTTTGCGTGGAATTCTATGCGGACCATGTCGGCAAGACGGGGCCCGAAGTCTATGCCGCTTTCGAGAAATCCGGCCTCTTGCAGGAGCTGGACCGGGACTACGAGGACCTCCACGGCATGGGCATGGAAGCGCTGATGCAACTCTTCGACCAGTGGTTCGGAAAGGCGGCGAGGCGTTGGCTCATTTGCGGTTCATCCGCGGCTACGAGGTGCGGAATGGGTGAGCACCACCTCATCCGGGCGACGCTCATCCCCGAAATCGCGCGCCTCATCGCCGGACGTTTCGGCATCTCCGAGGACGAGGCCCTCGACCGCTTCTACAAATCCGCGACGGCGCAAAACCTCGCCGATGAGGAAAACGGCCTTTACGGGCAGTCCGCGCTTTTCATCTTCGGCCAGTATCTTGAGGAATTGGCTTGGGCGCGGCAGGACGGCGGGCCAAGAAGTGAGGGGACATGAAACGGGACTTTTTGAAAATCTGGAGTCGGGAAAAGGAAAAACTCCGAACATCCATGGAAGCGCCATCCATTCTCCATGGTTCGCTTTGCCTCCGCCGTGACGGCAATTACTGCCGGGGATGCGTTCGGGACGAGGGCACGGGCAAAACCCTCTTCGACGAATATGTGGCGACAAAACCCTTGATGGACTCGCTGCTTGGCTTCACGGACGAGCCCATCATGACCTGCTCCTGCGGAGAACCCGGTTGCGCCGGTTTTTGGCACCAGGAAAGCTCTATGTCTGAAAACCGCGTCCACTGGTTGCTCCATTACAAGAAGGAAAATGGGGACATCCTCTTCGAACGTGACGCCTACGAAAACGCGGTTTTGGCCGGCCTCCGGCAATTCATGGAAAAAACATGGGAAGACATGGCTTTTCCATCCGGAACGATTTTGGCCGAATATCCCGATTCCACCGCCTTTGTCCAATCCGTCGACACTCTTCTCTCCCGTTCGCCCCGTCTCTCCGCAAAATGGGAAGCGTTTTGCATCCGGCCGCAGGGTGGCCCGGGGCGGAGGATGGATGCGATTATGGAGGGGTTATGAAGATTGTACGGGATGATGTGGCCAGGGCGACGGCGGATGCCATCGTGGACAGCGCTTGCGGGGTGGTGAGGGTCGGCGCGGGGGTGGATTCGGCCGTGTTCGCGCGCGGGGGGAAGGAGCTGTGGGCGCGGCGGCAGGCGGTGGGGGCGATTGCGGAGGGAGCGGCGGTGGCGGTACC
>JAFYAC010000031.1 GCA_017540905.1 Kiritimatiellia bacterium
ATTGAAACTGAAAGCCTGCCGCCCGTCCCGGCCGAATCCGAGTCGCGCGCCCCGTGCGCGCGTGAATTGACCCCCTCCAGATGGTCGCGGTGGTGTTGTGACGCGAAGGTCGCGCGCCCCGTGCGCGCGTGAATTGAAACTCCCGGAGAGGGAGAGGTAGCTCCCGTCCGGCAAGTCGCGCGCCCCGTGCGCGCGTGAATTGAAACCCCCCGCCAGCGGCCCGCCAGCCCCGCCAGCGAGTCGCGCGCCCCGTGCGCGCGTGAATTGAAACGTCTGGTCGGCCTCTTCCATGAACGGGGAGTCGTGTCGCGCGCCCCGTGCGCGCGTGAATTGAAACATCCACAGTGGCTGGAGCTGGGGCATCAACCCCGTCGCGCGCCCCGTGCGCGCGTGAATTGAAACTGGACGGGCACCTGCGCGTGTCGCTGGCGATCGCGTCGCGCGCCCCGTGCGCGCGTGAATTGAAACATCGACCAGCGGTTCCACTGGGACTTCGGGCTGTCGCGCGCCCCGTGCGCGCGTGAATTGAAACCAATGCCTTTCGGTGGAGTTGGACACCGACGGCAGTCGCGCGCCCCGTGCGCGCGTGAATTGAAACACGATGTCCCTTGACGCCCTTGTCGAGGGACATCGGGTCGCGCGCCCCGTGCGCGCGTGAATTGAAACGTTGTCATCGCGGGTCTGTTCATTGTCGCGAGCCGTCGCGCGCCCCGTGCGCGCGTGAATTGAAACTGCTTCCTCGTACGAGGGCGCGCGGACAGTGACCGTCGCGCGCCCCGTGCGCGCGTGAATTGAAACTGTTTCCCCCTCCGCCCCTTGGCGGTGTGTCACGTCGCGCGCCCCGTGCGCGCGTGAATTGAAACTTCCCGGCCGTCGGCGTCCGGGTCTGCTGGATGGTCGCGCGCCCCGTGCGCGCGTGAATTGAAACGACACGGCTCCGGCGGACACGTTCGCAGACCAGTCGCGCGCCCCGTGCGCGCGTGAATTGAAACGCGCGCTCTGATTGCGCCGCCGCGACGAACACGAGCGTCGCGCGCCCCGTGCGCGCGTGAATTGAAACAAGGGCCATGTAAAGAGTGCCATCGGGCTCGTGTCGCGCGCCCCGTGCGCGCGTGAATTGAAACCTCGCCTCTCTCCTCCTGCTCGCGTGCTTCGGGTCGCGCGCCCCGTGCGCGCGTGAATTGAAACGTAGACCACAAGCGCCATTACAAGAACCAATCCCGTCGCGCGCCCCGTGCGCGCGTGAATTGAAACATCCGGGTCCGCCCCGACGGACTCCAACAGAGCGTCGCGCGCCCCGTGCGCGCGTGAATTGAAACTTCATACATTATCACTGGCACGTGTCCATCCTAGTCGCGCGCCCCGTGCGCGCGTGAATTGAAACATCATCTACAGCACAAACCCCATCGACGGGGCCGGTCGCGCGCCCCGTGCGCGCGTGAATTGAAACTATGACTCGCCGGGCCAAAGCCTCTACGTGAAGCGTCGCGCGCCCCGTGCGCGCGTGAATTGAAACGGTCGTTTCCAACGGCGTCAGTGATGCCTTCTTGTCGCGCGCCCCGTGCGCGCGTGAATTGAAACACCTCCGATTGAAATATGCGGGGAAGGACACGGGGTCGCGCGCCCCGTGCGCGCGTGAATTGAAACATCGTGGCCTCGTTGCTTAAGCGCGCGTTCAAGGTCGCGCGCCCCGTGCGCGCGTGAATTGAAACTATTCAGAGGGCCCCCAAAGCATCTATGACCCCGGTCGCGCGCCCCGTGCGCGCGTGAATTGAAACCAAGCCAACCGCCCCATCCGCGCAAGCCAAGCCGTCGCGCGCCCCGTGCGCGCGTGAATTGAAACGTCTGGTCGGCCTCTTCCATGAACGGGGAGTCGTGTCGCGCGCCCCGTGCGCGCGTGAATTGAAACGTTCACGCCCTTGCGCTGGTTGTGGGCGTCGGGTCGCGCGCCCCGTGCGCGCGTGAATTGAAACCCAACCCTCCCGCCCGAACGCACCGCCCAGCAAGTCGCGCGCCCCGTGCGCGCGTGAATTGAAACACGAAGATGAAGGAGAGCCGCGCCGCCGCAGACCGTCGCGCGCCCCGTGCGCGCGTGAATTGAAACCCTCGTTCTTGGACGGGTGTTCTTGCTGGCGGATGTCGCGCGCCCCGTGCGCGCGTGAATTGAAACACCTCCTCGCAGTCCGTGACCCTGACGCTCCCCGGTCGCGCGCCCCGTGCGCGCGTGAATTGAAACCCAACGCCCAAACAGGCGCGGCGCGGGGTCCCGTCGCGCGCCCCGTGCGCGCGTGAATTGAAACTTCTGCATTTTACGGCGCTCCCGATGTTGCTGGCCGTCGCGCGCCCCGTGCGCGCGTGAATTGAAACCTGTTTCTTCCCGCCGGAATAGACCCCTACAAGGTCGCGCGCCCCGTGCGCGCGTGAATTGAAACGATGGCCTTTGGGTTGTGGGTATGCGGCCAAGTCGTCGCGCGCCCCGTGCGCGCGTGAATTGAAACTGCGACAACAGGGAAGTCGATGGGGAGGCGATTGTCGCGCGCCCCGTGCGCGCGTGAATTGAAACTGGTTGACGGCGGCTGGACTTGGCTTCGCGCGCCCTGTCGCGCGCCCCGTGCGCGCGTGAATTGAAACTGCGACAACAGGGAAGTCGATGGGGAGGCGATTGTCGCGCGCCCCGTGCGCGCGTGAATTGAAACATCGACCAGCGGTTCCACTGGGACTTCGGGCTGGGTCGCGCGCCCCGTGCGCGCGTGAATTGAAACCTGGCGAACACGTCGTGGGATGACATGACCGACCAGTCGCGCGCCCCGTGCGCGCGTGAATTGAAACATCCAGTGCACGGGGTTGGGCATCGCGGCGCGTGCGTCGCGCGCCCCGTGCGCGCGTGAATTGAAACTATTGGAGTACCGAGGTAATTGGGAGGAGCGGGATGTCGCGCGCCCCGTGCGCGCGTGAATTGAAACTCCTCTCGCGTCGGGCCTTGGAGGATGCCGGGGGGTCGCGCGCCCCGTGCGCGCGTGAATTGAAACCTCGTATCGTCGCCCGGCCCCGCCCGTCTTACGTCGCGCGCCCCGTGCGCGCGTGAATTGAAACCGTCCTCGCGCGCTGGGTATGTCTGCAAGTATGTCGCGCGCCCCGTGCGCGCGTGAATTGAAACTGCCTTTGGAGGTATCACGGTATACCCCCGAAGGTCGCGCGCCCCGTGCGCGCGTGAATTGAAACCGTCCTCAAGTTGAACCCGCAATCGCCCGTCGGGTCGCGCGCCCCGTGCGCGCGTGAATTGAAACCGTTCGTGGCAGATGCCCGCCATTTGCCGGGCGAGTCGCGCGCCCCGTGCGCGCGTGAATTGAAACAGCTCATCGGCGACGTCAACGATCCGCCGAGCCGGTCGCGCGCCCCGTGCGCGCGTGAATTGAAATCGTCTCCTTCGCCCTGTGCCTCGCCGCCCTCTGTCGCGCGCCCCGTGCGCGCATTCACCTCTCTCGCCGAGGACGGTAGCGGCACGCTCGCCGGGAACGCCCAAATGGACGGCTGGCGGCAAATCGTCAGCCGGGATGCCGCCATCATCGGCGCGGCGCTCGACCGGGTGCCGGTGCAGCCGTATCTGCGGGCGCGGTTCCCCGCCGGCTGCGGCGTCGTTCACCCTGGGTGCGGACCGGGACCTCTCCGCCGAGGAGGTGTTCGAGGTCGCCGACAAGGCGAGAACCGCCTTGCACGGGCCATGCAGCGGGATTTGCGGCCCGCCGCCCGGATCATCGCCGAGGCGCTACGGACGCACGACTGGAAGGCCGCCCGCAAGCAGCTCGCCGGCGCGCTCAAGGAGTGCGGGACGGAGAGCGCGGAGGCGCTGGAACGGGAGATGCGCGCTGCGGGGAAGAAGGCGTGGCCGGAAACTCACGCAGAGGCGCAGAGAGGCGGAGGCGCGGAGGGGATGGCGAACAGCGGAACGATCGAGGGCGCCCGAAAAGGATGGGACACACGGCGGAGAAATGGGTGGACGCCCAAACAGTACGAGGAAAACAAGGCGAAAGTGGATTCACTTGTAGATGACCTCGGCAAGACTGGCCCCGGGGGAAAGGGCAAAGGCTGGAAAAACCGCGAAGAGTCCTTTGGAGGTCTAGATGCCGGGACCATTTCCGACATCAAGAAAGCAAACCCGCGCATGAATGTTGATGGATCGGAAGCCATTGTGGACACCGCACAACTCCACCATGCCATGAAGGAACACGGCCCCGGCAAGGAAAAGCATCCAGCTCAGATTCCAATCACCCACGAAGACCTGAAGCGGATTCCCGATGTTCTCTCCGACTACGATTCCATTTCTCCGGGCAAGGGGCCCGCGGAAGGGAAATGGGAAGAGGCTGTGGTTTTCAGAAAGGCCTACCCGGACGGAACCATCGCCTGTGTGGAGCTGGACCAGTACAGCGAGAAGCGGAAAAGCGCGTGTTGAAGTTCCAGACGATGTGGAAGGAGAAAGCATGAAGGGCAACCCTCTCACACGGGCGGTGCTGCGGCGGACGCTCCTCGCCCTCTTACGTCCGGAACGAGTAATGCCGATCACCCTTCACGCCTGTAAACCTACCACCGGCTGGAAGAAAGGCAAGGCGGAATGAGCGCGAGGAAAAAGCCGGTTCCGTGTCCGGACTGCGGGAGCAAGAAACTGCGCCTCCCAATTTGCATGGGCGGGGTCTGGGTGGAATGCCTGGATTGCCACAAAAGCGGCCCGATGCACTCCTCGCCCGAACGGGCTGTTGCGGCGTGGAATCGGGAGGCAATACACCCGAAAGGCAAGGCGGAATGAGCGGACGCAACAAGCTGGATTGCCGGGTAGCGGCCAGGACGTGTTTGCCAAGACGGTCGTGCACGTGCACGGGACGCGGCGGACGGTGACGGCCGTGGGCTGGTGCAAGCAGTGCGGGAACGGCGTGCGGCGGCGCGAGGTGTTCGAGGCCGGGAAGCGCGTGGACGCCGAGGTCGCGGTGCTGGCGCCGAAGAAAGACGGAGGTGCGGAATGAGCGTGCTGGAATTGCCGAAAAGGGTTTCAGCCGGGAAGGGAGTGCAGTGACATGGCCGACAACGTCGCGCACCCCGTGCGCGCGACTCGCGTGGTCCAGGTCCACCAGCAGCACCGGTGTAGACAATCCTCCCGCACTCCCAGCCATCCGCGTCCGCGCAGCGGCATTCGAGACATTCTTGTAGATTTCCACCTTCCACGTTCCTCCCGCCCTCCATCCACCCCGGCGCGGCAAGATGACGCACCCCCGGAAGTGGCGCGGGACCTTCGGAACAAGCAACGCGGGGATTTCGGAGGTACGGCTTCCGGGCGCGCCATGGAGGACGGGGCGCGGCTGGAAAACCGCACCTCCCTAGGGCGGGGATGGGGGCGAGAGATTACAGAAAACATTGGCATTTTCGCTTGTTTTCCGCTATCCAGACAGCACGCGGGGCGGGGCGCCCGCGGTCCGGCAAGGGGAAAACGCAAAGGGCGCGAAGGGGGGGACCCTTGGCGCCCTTTGCGCAACCCGTTGGGACCTTGGCTTGCGGGGTCAGCGGAAGGTGCGGGCCCAGGAGGCGAGGTCGTCGGAGGAGGCGGAGGCGCGGAAGCGGCGGCCTTCCTTGACGGACGCGCCGGGCGCCAGGGCCTGGAGGTTCGCGGTGGAGTCGCCCATGCCGCTGCCGCCGGAGGTGGCGAAGGGCACCAGGATCTTGCCAGCCAGGGCGGCCGCGTTGTTCTCGACGAAGGTGTCGATGATGCTCGGTTCGCGGTACCACCAGATGGGGAAGCCGATGTAGACGATGCCGTAGGCGCCCAAGTCGGGGGCCGGGGCCGCGATGGCGGGACGGCTGGAGCGGTCGGCCATTTCGAGGGTGCTGCGGCTGGTTTTGTCGCGCCAGTCGAGGTCGGCCGCGGTGTAGGGCGACGCGGGCGCGATTTCGTGGAGGTCGGCGCCGATGGCGGCCGCCAGGCGTTCGGCGACGCCTTTGGTGGTGCCGGTGGCGGAGAAGTAGGCGACAAGGGCTTTGGGTTGGTTGTCCATGGTATCGGGTTGGGGTTGTGCGGCGGGTTCTTTTGCGCAGGCGCCGAGGGCGAGCGCGGTGAAGATGGCCAGGAGGGGTGTCTTTTTCATGGAGGGTTCCTTGGGTTTCAGGGTTGCTGTGCGGTGGCGTCGGCGTAGGTGGCGTCGTCGACGGGTTCGAGCCATTCGTTGCGTCCGCCGGTGCCGGGGACTTCGAGGGCGATGTGCTGGAACCAGGTGTCGGGGGCGGCGCCGTGCCAGTGCTTGACGCCGGCGGGGATGTTCACGGTGGTGCCGGGGCGCATTTCGACGGCGGGTTTGCCCCATTCCTGGTAGAAGCCGCGGCCGGCGGTGCAGATGAGGATCTGTCCGCCGCCGGTCTCGGCGTGGTGGATGTGCCAGTTGTTGCGGCAGGAGGGTTCGAAGGTGACGCCGAAGGCGGGGACCTGCGAGGTCGTCAGGGGGTGGAGGTAGCTGCGGCCGGTGAAGTAGCGGGCGTAGGCGTCGTTGGGTTCGCCGACCGGGATGGGCGACCAGTCGGCGGGCGGCCGGGTGCCGGGGACGGTGGCGCGGACGAGCGCGAGGATGGCGTCGGTCTGTACGGGCGTGACGCCGTTGCGGTTCGCGATCTGGACGTGCGCGGCGCACTGTGGCGCGGTTTCGGGCCGGGCGGCCAGGGCGGCGACGGTGACGAGTTCGCGGGTGCGCCAGTCGAGGACGCGGCGGGCGAAGATGTCGCCGAAGAGGTGCGCCTTGAGGTAGGCGTCGAGCTGCGGGTGGAAGTCGAAGAGGGGGCCGGTGACGGGGCCGCCGCAGAGGCGCGTCTGGTTGGCGGTGCCGGTTTCGAGGGCGGTTGCGCCGAGAGTGAACGGCTCGGGTTCCGGCTCGCTCGGAGAGCTCGTCCCACCATTTCCTTCTCCGCTCTGTGCCTCCGGGGCTCTGTGCGAGATCTTCATCAGGGTCGCGGCGGCGTTGAGGGCGCGCGGGAAGCCGCAGTAGGCGTAGAGCTGGCCGACGACTTCCTTGGCCTGGTCGAGCGTGAGGCCGGCATCGAAGGCGGCCGCGAAGGCGGCGGCGAGTTTGTCCTGTTCGCCGCGGGCGATGGCGGCTCCGGCGTCGGCCAGTGCGGCGTCGAGCGGGTTCAGGGGGGCGGCTGTGGCCGCGATGGCGATGGTCATGGTCATGGCGAGGACTCCTGCAAGGGGATTTTTCATGGGTGGTTTCCTGGGTTTTCAGCCGCAAAGGACGCAAAGGGCGCAAAGAAGTTTGGGAAGGGAGGGAATCACTGTGCGGACATTGTGGCTTGTTGTGTTCCTGATCGGCTGCGGGCGAGTTTCCGGCATTGGAACTTTTCGGAGCCGAAGTTGATGAGCATTCCGTGTTCTTTCTTGAGGGCGGCGAGATAGTTGAGGCCCTGGGCGACGTGGGCCTGCAAGAGCGTGGAGACGGCCTTGAGTTCGTTCTCGGTCATCCCGTGCCTTCCTTTGCGCGCTTTGCGTCCTTTGCGGCTGGAACCGCTCAGCGGCAGCTTTCGGCCCAGGCCTTGAGGTCTTCGGCGGGGACGGAGGCGCGGAAGCGGCGGCCTTCGAGGACGCGGGCGGCGGGGGCGAGGGCCTGGAGGTTGGCGGTGGAGTCGCCCATGCCGCTGCCGCCGGAGGTGGCGAAGGGGACGACGGTCTTGCCGGCGAGGGCGTCGGCGTTGCGCTCGACGAAGGTGTCGATGATGCTCGGTTCGCGGTACCACCAGATCGGGAAGCCGACGAAGACGGTGCCGTAGGCGGAGAGGTCCGGCGCGGCGCCGGCGATGGCGGGGCGGCTGGCGCGGTCGGCCATTTCGACGGAGCTGCGGGATTGTTTGTCGCGCCAGTCGAGGTCGGCGGGGGTGTAGGGGGCGGCGGGGACGATCTCGTGGAAATCGGCGCCGATGGCGGAGGCGAGGCGTTCGGCGACGCCTTTGGTGGTGCCGGTGGCGGAGAAGACGGCGACGAGGGTTTTGGGTTGCGGGTTCATGGGGTCGGTGTCCTTGGGGTTGGGGGTGGAGGTGGCGTCGGGGGCCTGGGCGCAGCCGCAGAGGGGCATCAGGAGGGCGGCGCAGGCGGCGGCGAGGAGGGCGAGGGCGGGGTGTTTCATCGGTGGGTTCCTTTCTTCATGGGGTTTTGCGGAATACGTCGGGGAAAAGGGAGGGGTCGAGCGGGCGCATGGGGGCGAGGCGGAGGGACTCGATCATGTGCGGGGTGCCGGTCTTGTAGCGCAGGAAGTGCGGGGTGGCGAGGTGGGAGTTGTAGGCGGCTTCGTCGCGGTAGATTTCGACGATGCGGATGGACGCCGGCTTCTCGGCGTCCTGCATCGGGAAGATGCACAGGACGCCGGGTTCTTCGCGGACGGAGGTCGCGCCGACGTCAGCCGCCGCCGCGAGGTAGGCGTCGAGGTACTCGGGCTTCACTTCGATTTCGGCGATGCGGAAGATGGCGTTGGCGATGGGTTGCGTCATGGCGGGTTTCTCCTTTTCGGGGTCGGGGGCGGAATCGACGCGGGCGGTGGACGGAAGCAGCAGCCAGGCGACCTGGAGCAGCAGGACAGCGCCCCAGAGGGACAGCGTCCATTCGAGCGCGCGGTGGGTGTTGCGGACCGCCCGGCTGGCGCAGGCGTGGACGTCGAGCGGCCGGTGGAGGATCCAGATGGCCGCGAACAGGGCCGCGAAACCGGCGAAGGAAAAGACAAGGGGAATGGCGGGATTCATCGGGTTTCCTCCGCGCCGAAGAGGCGCATGGCGTTGTTGCGGAGGATGTCCTCCGCGAGGGGGGCGAGGTCGGGGTCGGCGGCGAGTTCGGCGCGCAGTTTCGCGAGGGCGGCGGCGAGGGCGGGCACCGGGGCGTAGGGGAAGTCGGAGCCGTAGAGGATGCGGTCGGGCGTCGTGAGGGCGAGGAGGCGCCGTACGCTCTCCGCGGTGGGGGCGCCTGCGAGGTCGAACCAGAGGGAGCGCAGGTTCGCGTCCCAGTCGATGTCGCCGGCGAGGCCCTTCGCGCGGACGATCGGGTGGACGGCGCGCATCCGCGGCAGGGCGAGCGGCAGGAACGCGCCGGCGTGCGGGACGACGAACTTGACGTTCGGGTAGCGGGCCGGGACGTTGCGGGCGAAGAGCCGCGCGAGGGCGCGCGTGGTCTCGGCCGGATATTCGTACATCGCGAGCGGCAGCCCCTCCGCGAGCGTGGCGTCGAACGGCTCCGGGCGGTGCGGGTGCAGGATCGCGACGGCGCCGCGCGCATCGAGCGCCGCCATGAGCGGGTCGAGCGACTCGTCGCCGAGGTAGAGGCCGCGCGCGTTCGTGGGGAGCTTGACGCCGGCGGCCCCGAGTTCGTCGAGCGCGCGCACGGCCTCGGCGACCGCCTCGGGGACGCACGGCAGCGGCAGCGTCGCGCACCACTTGAGGCGGGCCGGGTCGGCGGCGGCGATCCGCGCCGCCGAGCCGTTGAGTTCGCGGCAGGCCGCCACGCTCTCCGCCGCGTCGCCGAAGTGCGGCTGCGGCGCGACCGAGGTGAGGACCGCCAGGCCGATTCCCGCGTCGTCGAGGAAGGCGCCGAGCGCTTCCGGGGACCAGGCGGGAATCGGGTATAATTCGTCCATCAGCGCGCCGTGCCTCTCCAGCAGCGCCAGGTATCCGGGCGTGACGAAGTGGCAGTGCACGTCCGCGGCCGGCGGCGGGGCGGGCTCGGCGGCGGCTGCGCGGGCGGCGAGCAGGGAGGTCATGGCGAGAAGGTGGAGGACCGGCTTCATGGCTGGACAAGGGTTTTCGCGCAACGTCCGCGAAGGGTTCATGAAAGGGAGGCGCCTTCCGGTCTGGAAAGCGCGTCCGGCGCATCGCAGCGGGCCTGAAGCTCGCGGAAGAACCGGGCGATGTGCCATCCGGCGGCAAGGACGATCATCGCCGGATAGAAGCGGCGGCCCGTTGCCTTGCACGCGCCGTGCAGCGCCGTCACGTCGATCTTGGCGGACGCATGGATCATGCAGCGGGAGTAGGTGGTGAACGACTCGAAATGGGTCCTGCGGGGCCACTTTTCGAGATCGATCCAGGTGATTTCGGGGGATGGCATGGGGGAGTTTCCGTTGTGGTTCATGGTGATGGTGTTGGAATTTCGGACTCTGGTTCGTCGTGCGCGCGGCCTTCGACGGAGCGGATCACGCGGGCCGGGGAGCCGGCGGCGACGACGCCGGGCGGGATGTCCCGCAGGACGAGCGACCCTGCGCCGATCACGCTGCCGTCGCCGATGGTGACGCCCGGGAGGATCGTCACGCAGGCGCCGATCCAGACGTTCTCGCCGATGCGGACGGGACGGTTGTATTGCAGTCCTTTCGCGCGGAGCGCGGGGGAGAGCGGATGCGCGGCGGTGCAGATCGTGACGTTCGGCCCGATCATCGTGTGCGAGCCGACGTAGATGTCCGCGTCGTCGACGCAGGTCAGGTTGAAGTTGGCGTAGACGCCGTCGCCGAAATGGACGTTCCGCCCGCCCCAGTTGGCGCGCAGCGGCGGCTCGACGTAGCAGTTCTCTCCGCACTCGGCCAGCATCTCGCGCAGGAGCGCCATGCGGCGCTCCATCTGCGAGGGGAGCGTCGCGTTGAACGCGGCGAGCCGCTCGATGCACTGCAGCTGCGGGGCCATGATCTCGTCGACCATGGGATCGTAGATCTTCCCCGCGAGCATCTTCTCCGTTTCGGTCATGGCCGGCCTCCGGCCGCGAAGACGGGGCGGAGCCCCTCGGCGGTCGTGGCGGCGCCGAAGGTGCCGTCGTTGCCCCAGGCCCTGGCGCCGAGGCCGATTTTCGGGGAGTCTTTCATGCTTTGCAATCCTTGTAGGAATACGGAAAAAAGAACTAGCGATACGACGCGCGCAGGATGGCGAGGACGTCGTCGTCGGAGAGTTCCGACGGGTCGACGGAGAAGAGGGCCCCGACGGCGCTGCGGGCGAGCGCGGGCATGCCGGGGAGTTCGTCTTCGCGGATGCCCCAGTCGGACATCCTGAGGTCGCCGACGCCGCAGGCCTTCTGGAGGGCGGCGAGGGCGGTGAGGAAGTCTTCGGGCTTGTTGGCGTCCGCCATGCCGAGGGCGCGGGCCATGTCGATGAATTTCGCCGGGCAGTCGCCGCGGTCGATGAAGGTCTTGTAGTAGGCGAGGGAGATCATGACGAGGCCCGCGCCGTGCGGAAGGTCCTGGTGCTCGCCGGAGAGGGCGTGCTCGATGGCGTGTTCGCTGGTGCAGGTGGTGACGTCCATGGAGTAGCCGCCGAGGGTGTTGGCGAAGGCGACCTGGGTGCGGGCTTCGAGGTTGGCGCCGTCGGCGACGGCGACGGGGAGCCACTTGCCGAGGAGGCGGATGGCCTCGAGTTCGACCATGGCGCCCATTTCGTTGGCGACCTTGGAGATGTAGCCTTCGGTGTTGTGGAAGAGGGCGTCGAAGCCCTGGTAGGCGGTGAATTTGGGCGGGACGGTGAGCATGAGTTCGGGGTCCACGACCGCGAGGACGGGGCACTGGGAGAAGAAGGCGCCCTTTTCGTGGGTGACGGGGCTGGTGATGACGGAGCCGGCGTCGACTTCGGAGCCCGTGCCGGCGCTGGTGGTAATGGCGACGAAGGGCAGGAGGGGGGCGTTGAAGGGCCGGTGCTCGCCGGTGCCGGTGGCCATGTAGTCCCAGACGCGGCCGCCCTGCTGGGGGATCATGGCGGCGATGGCTTTCGCGGCGTCCATCACGGAGCCGCCGCCGAGGCCGATGACGAAATCGACGCCCGCGGCGCGGCCGAACTCGACGCCCTCCTGGACGGTGGGTTCGAGGGGGTTGGCCTGGATCTTGTCGAAGAGGACGTGCGCGACGCCCGCGGCGTCGAGTTCGGCCTCCAGCGCGGCGAGGTAGCCGTTGGAGCGGACGGATTTGCCGTTGGAGATGACGACGAGCGCCTTCTTGCCGGGCAGTTGTTCTTCGTGGAGTTTCTTCAGCGTGCCGGGGCCGAAGAGGACTTTGGTGGGGACGTGGAATGTGTAGCTCATGGAGTTTCCTTTTGGTTTTGGGGTTTTGGTTGAGGGGGGATTTAGCTCACGCAAAGTTCGCTAAGTGCGTCTATTCTTCCCTGGCGTCGACGCGCTGGACGGAGGGCGGTTCGCCGCCGTCGAGGGAGACGAGGCGGAAGGCTTTTTGGCCGTAGCCGAGGGCTTCGGCGTGGTCGAGGATGTGCGGACCGAGGCGCGTTTCCATGCGCTCGCGGAGGGAGGCGCTCGTCGCCGGGTCGGAGGCGTAGACGAGGGCAACGCAGGCGGCGTCGAGCGCGACGGGGTCGAGCGAGGCGAGGATGCCCACGTCCGCCATCTCGGGCTTCGCCGGGTGGCCGTTGCAGTCGCAGTCGATGGAGAGGTTGTTCATCACGCTGATGTAGACGGCCCGGTCGCCCATGCAGTTGACCACGGCGCCGGCGGCCTCGGCCATCGATTCGATGAAGTCGGTCTGCGGCGGCAGGTCGCCCCAGACCTTGCCCGCGTCGTCGGTCTTGCCCGCGGAGTGGATGCGCGCCTTGCCGGCGGTGGAGGCGACGCCGATGGAGAGGTTCTTCAGCGCCCCGCCGAACCCGCCCATCTGGTGCCCCTTGAAGTGGTTGAGGATGACGAAGCCCGTGTAGTTCGTGAAGGCCGCGCCGATCAAATCCCGCTCCAGGTGGACGGAGCCCGCCGGGCAGGGGATCTCCGTCTCGGCGAACTCGTCCATGATGACGACGGGCGCGATGGCGTCGAAGCCGTGCTCCTCGATGGTCCGGCGGTGCTTGGCCGTCTCCTGGCGCGAGCCGCCGTAGGCGGTGTTGCACTCGACGATGTCGGCGCCGAGCGACTGCACCAGCGGGCCGATGAGCGCGGGCTGGAGGTAGTTCGTGTTGCCGGCCTCGCCGGTGGAAATCTTGACCGCGACTTTCCGCCCCTCCAGCGGACGGCCGAGCGCCTTGTAGGCCTTTTGCAGGCCTTCCGGCGAGATGTCGTGCGTGAAATAGACCGTGGCGGGCGCGGTGGCGGCGGGGGCCGCGGGCGCCGCATCGGCGGCGGGGTTCTGCGCGCAGCCGCAGAGCGGCAGCAGGAGGGCGGTGCAGGCGGCGGCGAGGAGGGGGCGGTGGTGGATGGCGGGGCGTTTCATCGGTGGGGTCCTTTCTTCACGGGGTTTTGCGGAACACGTCGGGGAAAAGGGATGACGGGGGGAAGGAGCGCGGACCGCACGAACGAGCGCACGAGCGCCTCCACGCCGATGGTGGGGAAATCGATGCCGGCGGCGGCCATCGCCGCGCGCTGCTTCGGCGTGGCGGCCGTGTAGGGGTGCACGCCGAAGAGGAACGGGAAGAACGCCCACACGAACGACTCGCGCGCCGCGGGCGGCATCCCGGGGCGGAACTTCGCCAGCAGCGCCCGCACGAGGCGGATCGACTCTCCGTAGGAGCGCTTGAACGCGGTGAGGTTTTCCATGCGGCTGCCGGCCTCCATGTCGTAGAGGTTCATCGAGAGCAGGCGCAGCAGCAACCCCCTCCCCCGGAGCGTCCGCGCGAGCGCGGCGGCGAACGCGGCGGCGTCCAGCGCCCCCGGCCGGGCCAGGAGGCGGGAGAGCGAGGCGTTCCAGCGGTCGTATTCGCGGGCGAAGAGCGCGAGGAAGATCTCCTCCTTCGTCCTGAAGTAGTTGTAGACGGACGGACGCGACATCGACGTCTCCCGCGCGATGTCGCGGAGCGACACCGCATGGAACCCCGTCGCGGCGTAGAGCCGCTCGCAGGCGTCGACGATCTCCCTCGTCCGGTCTTCTTCGATCCTCTTCGATTTCATTCCTCGTCCCGGCTTGCGCCCGGGCCCAAACGCTGACACCGTGTCAACGAACCGGAACTCTCCCAAACTTCTGACACGGTGTCAACGAAAATCTGCATCCGCCCCCCCGCCCCCGTGGAAAGACAAACTCCGATTTATCCGATGCCTGCGCTAACGCTCCGGCAAAGCTCCCCAATGGCCATTTCTGTGGTTCCCCAACAATGCGGACAGCGACGGACGCCCCGTACCCGGGTCCTCCGTTGCTGTCCGCGCAGTGGACATTTTTCCCATTCCGGTCCGCAGTGCATCCGTGCAATCTTGTGGGGGATCATCCCGGCAACGCTTCGCTTTCCCGAATCGGAAAAATCGTCAGTGTGCGCGCAAGGACGGATGCCCCCATCCGGGGCATCCGTCCTTGCGCGCATTGGATGGCATGAAGAAGAAGTTTTTGGAACGCATCGCCGGAGCGTTAGCGCAGGCATCGGACAAATCGGAGTTTGTCCATTCTTCCCGGAATGTCCGGGGCGTCAATCCGCGCCGATGCCCTGGAGGATGCCGAGCATGCCGGTCGCGGCGATGTCGTCGACGATCAGGCCGTCGCCGTCGAACTTGTAGAAGTTCATGACGCTGGTGGAGAACGCGCGCCCGTTGGGCTCGACGCCCGCGAAGGGCCGCGGCCCGGTGAACGTCCCGGAGCACGTCCACCGCACGGCGACCGTCCGCTCGTCGGCGACCATCTCCTCGAGCTTCCATTGCACGTCCGGGAAGCTCTCCCGCATCATCGACACGACGCTCAGATACCCTTCCGCGCCGTACAGCGGCTCGGGCGAAACCGGCGTCGCGAAGGCGGCCTTCCCGGAAATGAGCTGCCGGCCCAGTTCCAGGTCGTTGGCGTTGATGCACTCCTCGAAGCGCCGCATCGCGGCCTTGTTGCGCTCGACGGGGTCCGTTGCGGCGGTGTCCGGCGCGGCGCATCCGACCGCGAGAAAAGCGGCCAGGGCGGAGAGAGAAAGCAGTCTTGGAATGTTTTTCATGGTGGGGTTTCCTTTCTGGGAGTCATTTCGGGGGGAACGCGCCGGCGGCGACGTCGGCGACGTAGGCGGTGAAGGCCTGGCGGGCGGCGTCGCCGAAGCGGGCGTAGCGTTTGGCGAAGGAAGGGGCGGCGGCGTTGAGGCCCAGCAGGTCGTGCATCACGAGCCATTGGGCGTCGCAGGCAGGGCCCGCACCGATGCCGATGGTAAGGACGGCGAGTTCGGAGGTGATTTCCGCCGCGAGGTCCGCCGGTATGCATTCGAGCGTCACGGCGAAGGCCCCCGCCTCCGCCACGGCGCGGGCGTCGGCGCGGATCGCGTCCGCCGCGTCGGGGGTCTTGCCCTGTTTGCGGAAGCCGCCGTAGCCGTGGACGCGCTGGGGCATCATGCCGACGTGCGCGATGACGGGGATTCCCGCCCGTGCCAGCCGCCGCACCAGTCCGGCCACCTCGGCGCCGCCTTCGAACTTGACGGCCTCCGCGCCCGCCTTCATGCAACGGACGGCGTTGGCGACGGCGAGGTCGTCGCCGCACTGGTAGCTGCCGAAGGGCATGTCGGCGACGACCATGGCGTCTTTGGCGCCGCGCGCGACGGCGGCGGTGGCGGACAGGGTCTCTTCGAGCCGGACCGGCAGCGTCGTCTCGTAGCCGAGGGCGGCCATGCCGATGGAGTCGCCCACCAGCAGGATGGGAACCCCGGCCTCGTCGGCCAGGCGCGCGAAACACGCATCGTAGACGGTGCAGCAGCCGAGTTTGCGGACGCCTTTGCAGGCGGACAGGGTTGCCACGTTCCATTTCTTCATGGCGGAACACCCCTCGCGGCGGGAGCGGGAGCCCCTACCACCGGACCGGATCGGGCAGGATCGTTCCGTCGGACGGGTTGACCGAGCCGGGGGCGGCGGCGACGTACTGGATGCAGAGCATCACGAGCGGCGCGTCGCCGGTGTTGCGGACCGCGCGTTTGCCGGCCGGGGAGACGCGGACGACGCTACCTTCCTTCACGGGGATGTTGCGGCCGTCCACCTGGTATTCGCCGGTGCCGGAGAGGAAGAAGTACAGCTCCTCGTGGTCCTTGTGGACGTGGTAGAAGCCGCCCTCCGTCCCCGGCGCGAATACCTGCAGCGAGAAGTCCGCGCCGCCCGCCTTCACGGCCGCGCCGCCGAAGACCTTGCCGGGGATTTTCACGCCGGGGCCGAGTTCGAGCACGTAGTCGGAGAGTTCCGCGAGCGGGCCGAGGTCGATGGCGGTCGCGTTGGGGAAGTCGGCGGTGGTTTTGATTTCTTTCATGGTTGGGTCCTTTCGGGTTTGGGGTTTTCAAAGCCGGCGAGCATTTTGGAAAGGGCGGCTTCGAGGCGCCGCGCGTCGGCCGGGGAGAGCCCCGCGTAGGCCCGCCCGGCGAGACGGCGGGAAATCGACTCGAACGCCGGCCGCAGTTTTTCCCCTTCCGCCGTCAGCCGCACGATCTGGCAGCGGGCGTCGAGGGGCGATTGCGAACGGCGGACGAGCCCCATCCGTTCGAGCTTGCCGACGAGGACGGTCATGGTCGGCTTCGTCCGCCGCGCGAAGGCAGCGAGCTCGTGCATCGTCGCCTCCTTCCGCCGGAAGAGCAGCGCGAGCACGTCCCCGTGCGACGGCACGACGCCCTTCAGCCCCGCCGCCGCGAGCTCGGCGGCGATCCACTTCTCCGCCGCCTCGTGGATGCGGGAAACCAGCATGACGGCATTGCGTTGCATGGTCGGGACAATAAGTTAGACATCTAACCAATGTCAAGCGGAAAACGCCTCCCGCCGCCCGTCGGGGCGCATCTCCGGTTCGTGCAAGGGGCGGCCCATCAGAAGCTGGCATATTCCCGCGCGAAGCGCATGGTGGGGCGAGGCGTCCCCGCCGAGCCGTTCTTGCCGGTTTTCCGGACTCCCTGCCCATTCCACACCGGCTCGCCGGGGACGGCTCGCCCCACCAGGGGCCTTGCCATTCAACCAGGGGGGCACCCAAATTCGAGGCGGAAGGGAGGATGGTGCACAAACCGGGGGATGCGCCCTCCAGCCGTCTCCCGTCACGGCTCCGCGACCGTGCAGCCGGCCGTGCGGAGGGCGGCGAGGGCGCGGGGGAGGTCGGGGGCCTTGACGAGGATGTAGTCGGTGTCGAAGGTCGAGACGGCGAAGAGGCCGATGCCCCCGGCGGCCAGCGCGCCCGAGATGCGGGCGAGGATGCCGACGAGCGAGAAGTCGAGCGGGCCCGCGACGCGGAAGGCCCGCCAGCCGTCTTCGCGGGACAACGTCGCGGCGGGCACGAGGGGCGTCGGGCAGACGAGCGATTTCTCGGCGTCGGTCGCGCCCGTGAAGACGAAGGGCGCCGCGAGGTCGATTCCGCGGTAGTCCGCGACTTTGCAGACGGTGAAGTCGTGGGGGAGGACTTCGAGCTTCACGGCGCGGCCTCGTCCGGGGCACCGGCCGACCCGCCGGTGAACTCCATGATGGCGCTGGTTTCGCCGGCGCGGGCGAGCACGACGGTCCATGCGGCGCCGTCCCCGGAGGCGTACACGGTGGGCTCCAGGACGTCGCCGAGGCGGGCCGGCGCGCGGTATTCGACGCGCAGGCCGCGCACGGTGAACCCCTCCGGCAGCAGCTCGAGGCCCATGCGGACGTAGTTGGCGTTGTTCGCGTGGCGGTTGTAGTCGATGTCGGCGCGCATCACGCGGAAGGGTTCCGCCGCGGTGCCGCCCTCCGCGGGGACGCGGACGTGCCGGTCGCGGTAGTCCATCTCCAGCCGCTCCTCCAGGCGCATCGCGGCGACGGTACCGGCGTCCACGGCCTGGAGGCGGCCGGTGGCGCGGTCGACGAAGGCGCCCATGCTCCAGGTACGGTAGCAGGGCTCGCCGTCGGCGCCGTAGAGGAAGGTGTTGCGGAAGCCGAACTTGGGCTTCATGCCGTACACCGACGTCGCGACCCGCAGCCGCTCCTTGCAGCGGGGCACGCGCACGACCTCGACCTGGCGGAAGACGAGCAGCTGGGACATGTGGCGCTCCTCGAAGCAGCGCTTGACGACGGGTTCGCTGTCGATCCACAGCTCGGAGCAGTCCTGCATCATCTGCAGGGCGGAACAGAGTTTGAGGCGCCCTTCGGCGTCGCAGTTGCTGATGGTGGCGAGGAAATCGAGGCTGTACATGGTGCTCCTGGGTTCGAATCCGCTTCCCGGGAAGGGGGAAGCATGTTTGCTAATTATGCCACGTCAAGCGGCGTTTGGCGAGGTTATTCGGTGTTTTCCAACCTCGGCGTCTCCACGATCCGCCAGCCCGCCGGCCGGACGGGAGTTTTCCAATGATTGGAAAAAAGTTTTCCAATGGTTGGAAAAAATGGCCCGATTTTTCCAATGATTGGAAAAAATTTTCGGCGGTTTTCCAATGATTGGAAAAATTTTTCGGCAAGCCACGAAGGTCCCAAAACGCACAAAGCATTGCGGGAGGGACGAGGGAGGGGAGCGGAAGGGAATCCACAAGAACGGGGAGCCCCCGCTTCGTTTCGCGTTCGGAGGGGCAACGCAGATGGCTTTGCCCCGCGGCGGGGGCTTGGCCGGACGGGGGTGGCCGCCCGGCCGCCGCTCCCTATTCGTCGATGCGGATCAGCCGCTCCTCGCCGGGCTGCTCCTCCGGCGGGGGCGGGTCGGACGGCGGGAGGATGGTCTGGCCGTGGCGCACGGCGGTCAGCCCGACCCGGTCCGGGCGGGAAAGGTCGAAATCGAACTCCGTCTGCCACACGCAGGTGCCGGAGGGGATTGTGCTGAATGCCTCCGCACCGTCGATGTTGAAGTGCAGGTTGGCGGCGGCCCGGAGCGTGACCGTGGCCTTCGTGCCGTCTTCGCCGAGCTTCAGTTCGTACGTCGACTCCCAGTTGGCCTGGAGACTCCTTTGCTGGAAGAATTCGTCGTTGTGGGGCACGGTCAGGAACAGGTCGTGCCCCTTCACCGAGGTCATCTTGGCGTTCTTGTATCCGGGGGTGGGCGGCAGGGCGTCCCGGATGGAACGCGTGGCCCCGGCACCGCCCGTCATCTGGGTCATGAACGCGGACAACGCCTTGCGGTGCAGGGGGTTGGCGATCGTGTCCTTGAACGCCTGCGTCAGGCGGTCGCGCTTCTCCGGCCCCGGGGGGAAGACTTCGTCGCCGATCTTGTACTCGTTGCGCTCGGCATCGCCGCGGAAGGCGTCGAACATGCTGTCCGCGTCGTAGTGGTCGTTTTGCGCCGGCCCCAGGTGTTCCTTGAGGATGGCCTGCCAGTATTTCGTCATCTTGGCGTCGAACGTGGCGAGCCGGATGTCGCCCGGCCGGAAGGTGCGGACGTTCTTGAGCGTTTCCGCGACCCGGCGGACGATCTCGTCGATGTCCTCGTCGTCGTACATGCGGTGGTTGGAGGCGTCGACGGCGGCCGCCGCGTATCCGGCCAGGATGCCCAGGCTGGAGGCGGTCAGGCCCGCGCCGTGTTTCACGACCAGGCGGGCGGCCTTGTCGCGCGCGGCCGCGTCGAGATTGAGCCGCTCGAAGCGCTGCATGCCGATCATTTTCGGGGAAAGGTCGTTCATCCAGGCCACCGCGGTGTCGACGAGGCCCCGCGCCTTCTTCGGGGAGACCCGCGCGGTCAGGGGTTCGCTGGCATCCATGATGGCCCGGCTCACCTTGAGGATGCGGCGCGCGGTGAGCGGCTTGCCCTGGAAGTAGTCCTCCGTCTTCATCACGTCCAGGACGCTCCGGGGGATATTCTTGGCGCCGCCGAACATCTCGGCGACCGCCACGGCGAAGAGCTCGCGGGTCCGGTCGTTGGCCTGCTTGGCGCCCGCCGAGCGCTTGCCGATCGGGCGGACCTTGTCGCCTCTCGCCGCCGTGATTTCGCGCTGGCCCAGGGGATCGGCGCGGGCGATGGCGTTGGAGTCCGTCTGCTCCCGGGCGAACTGGAGAAACTTGTTGAATACCGGTTGGTCGATTTGGATGGCCATGTTGGTTTCCTTCCTGTTGGTTCCGCCCTGTCTACACGCGAAACGGCGGAAAGTTACTCCCGGATTCCGTGCACGTGCCGCATCATTGCCGTGCCCCGCGGTCAGGGGCGGAAGATGCGGTCGAGCCAGTCGATGACGTCGTCTTCGGTGTGGCGGGCGCCGACGCCGAGGCCGAGGCGGCGCTCGATCTGGTTGGAGCCGCGCAGGGAGAGGGCGTCCAGGACCGTCGCGCCGGGGCAGGCTTTGCGGATGTCGGCGGGGAAGCGGCCGGCCCCGCCGCCGCCGTGGGTGCAGAAGGGGGCGACCGTCTTGCCGGCGAGCGCATCCGCCGCGAGGAAGGTGCCGACGGGCGGCGCGTAGGTGCCGTACCAGATGGGCGAGCCGAGGAACACCACGTCGTAGCCGTCGAGCGGCGGGATGGCTTTGAGCGCGGGCAGGGTGCCGGAGGTGACGTCCTTTTCGGCGGCCTTGAGGGTCGCGCCGTAGGGCTCGGGATAGGGTTCGGCCATCTCCAGTTCCAGAAGGTCGCCGCCCGTGTGCTTGGCGATCCACGCGGCGACGGTTGCCGTGTTGCGAACCTTGGACTGGGAGTGGAAAACGACCGCGACCCGGCCCGGAATCTTCGCGGCCGGGGTCTTGGTCGCCGCCGTGGAACGCCGCGAAAGGGCGACGCACCCCGCCACCGCCGCGAGGACCGCGACGGCCAGCACCGACAGGACGACCAGGGTCGCTTTCATTGCGCGGCGCCTTTCGCGGCCGCCTGCGCGGCGCGGGCGAGGGCCCCGCCGGCGTTCCAGGCCTGGCCGGCTTTTTCGCCGGTGGCGTAGTAGCCGTGGCGGAACTGGTCGAAGGCGATGGCGTCGAGCTTGGAGGGGTCCACCTTGCCCGCGTCGTCGAGTATGCGCGGGTCCGCGAGGGTGTTGACGATGGTGCCGACGACGGCGTACAGGGTCTTCGACTCGACGACTTCCGCGAGTTCGCATTCCATCGCGACGGGGAATTCGTCGATGACCGGCGCGTTCACACGGGCCGACTTCGCGGCGTGGAGGCCGGAGCGCGCGAATTTGTCAGCGACCTGGTTGCCGGAGACGATGCCGGCGTAGTCGGCTTCGGCCATGTGCGCGCGGTCGGCGAGGGCGACGGTGAAGGCCTTCGCGGCGAGGATGGCCTTCGTGGTGGCGTGGTCGGGGTCGAGGAAGAGCGCGATCTTGTCGGTGTCGCAAATCTGCCCCCAGGCGGCATTCAGCAGCTGGACGGTCCCCTTCGCGTCGTACGCGGCGACGACGAGGACGGGCATGGGGAATACGGCGGGAACGGGGCCGAGGTCGGTTTTGGAGGTCATGGCAAATCCTTTTGTTTGGGGGTGTGCCGCCAATGATGGCGGAAAAACGGGCTTGTGTCCAGAAATCCTTTGTTCCCGGGAGCGGGAGGATGCAGGACGGAATTGCGATTTTGGAACCAACATTCCAGGTTTGGGCGCATTTGTCGCCGGGGAGAAAGAACAAACTCCGATTTGCCCGATGCCTGCTCTAACGCTCCGGCGATGCGTTCCAATCGCTTCTTCTTCATGCTCCAATGTGCGCAAGGACGGATGCCCGGGGGAGGGGCATCCGTCCTTGCGCACGCGTTGAAGGTTTTTCCAATGGTTGGAAAAACGGCGGGGGGCGGGCGGGCCGGCGGGTTGTGCAAAATCGGGGCGCGGGCGGGTGGAAAAGGGTTGGCTTTCCTAGGCGTTTCCGCCACGATGCGCGGCGTGGACGGGTCCGGGTGTAACCTCCCGGGGCGCCGCGTGTAGACGGGGCGGAAACCAACCGAACAACCACTTCCAACAAAAGCGGACACCATCATGGCCATCGAAATCAGCAACGGGTTCACGACCTTCAACACGTTCGTGCAGTTCGCGGAGCACCGGAACGGTGCCGGGCTCAAGGAGGACGTCGCCAAGGCCGTCCTGGACATCGACCAGAGGCACATTTCCACCGTGACGGTCTCTTCCGCCAGCTCGACGAACGCCGGCTGGTTCTCCCGCACCGGCAACGACAAGACCGACAACGACCGCACCCGCGACATCTTCAAGGCCGCCATCGCCAAGATGTTCGGCGGCGAAAAGAAAATACCCCCCGAGGTCGTCAAGGCCATGGAAATGGAGAATTACGGCCACGGCAAGCCGCTGACCGCCCGCCGCATCCTGCTGGTCAAGGCCGCCATCGACAAGACGGACGCCCCCATCCGCGCGGCCGCGATGCATCTGCGCGCCACCGGGCAGAAGGTCTTCGACAAGCTCCAGCCCGAAACCCAGGCCGCCCTCGCCGCCAAGGGCTACACGAAGGCCGAGCTGCCCCTCATTGCCTGCGCGGTCCGGGCGTACGCCAAGTCGCAGAACGTCTCCGAGTCGATGGCGCTGGCCGAGGTCACGACCGCCGGCACCAAGGCCAACCGCCTCGCCTCCTACGGGGGGCGCTTCCTGACCAGTTCGGGGAACTTCGCACAGGGCCTGCGCCTAATCGACTCGTTCGACGCGTGGTACACGGACCTGCGCAACTTCAAGAACGCGCACTTCTTCGACCCCCGCGCCGGCGACACGCCCACCAAGCTCCACGTCGACGGCGGCGTCACCTCCAACGACCAGCGCCTCGGCCTGGAGGCGATGGTCTTCCAGCACATCGCCGCCGACCGCTCCATCGACCTCTCGAAGTCGGGCGAGGAGGTGTTCGGCATGAAGAACAACGCCGCGATGCGCTTCTTCGGCCGCAACATGCACCAGAGCGTCCTCGGCACGGTCGTGAACGTCCCGCCCGCGAAGCGCGGGGTCATCTTCGCCGCCGTGGACGCCTTCCAGCCGCTCTTCCGCGACGCGGCGGAGGCCGAAGCCAAGCAGGGCCTCGGCGCCGCCGCCTGGAAGATCAAGGACGCGCCGCTGTTCGTCTCGCGCTGCGCCGCGCACCTCGACGAGCTCTACTCCCTCATGGCCAAGGGCCGGCTGACCGCGAAGAACATCCTCAAGATCTGCTTCCCCGACATCCGCAAGCCCGGCAAGTGCGACCTCCGGGCCCTCAACGCCGGCCTCGCCGACATCAACGACCGCGTCACGGCCGGGGTGGGCGATGCGAACGGCAATGGCGCCACGCTCAAGATGCTCGGCACCGGCTGCACCGCCGACGAGGTCATCCGCTTCTACCAGGACGGCACCCAGCCGCCGAAGCGCCCCCACACGACCGATTGGTCCATGCCCCTCAACCAGTACAACGGCGGCGGCTTCGCCCAGATGCGCGAGGACCTCGCCCGCACCTACAACTACTCCCCCATCGTCGACGGCGAGCCCGACACGGACCATCCGCTCGTGCCCGAGGACCAGGTCCAGAACAACCTCGCCTTCCCCGACGGCACCCGCCTCGCCTGCAGCGGCCGGGCCGAACACCGCGCCAACCTCGCCCTGGCCGAGGACAAGATCAAGGCCCTCTGCGGCGACGCCCACCCCTTCCAGGCGGAAGTCCTCGCGTTCTGCCTGACCCAGGCCGGCAAGAGCCAGATCCGCCACGCCCTCCACGCCCACGGCATCGACAACGCCGAACACGCCATCGCCGACATGTCCCTCTCCCGCGACGCCATCACCGGCGCCGTCACCATCCACTACTCCAGCCCCGCGTCCCTGCCGGTGCACTTCGGCTGGACCACCACCGTCAACGTCGACGGCACGACCGTCAGCACCCCCATGCGGGTCGAAACCCCCATCCGGCAGATGGGCCTCGAACAGGCCAAGGAGCTGGTCAAGGCGGCCGCCGACCAGCTCGACTACGACGTCCCCGGGGAAAACCTCGCCGTCTGCGCCGAACTCCTCGCCCAGAACGCCACCGGCCTGCTGCCCCGCTACGTCAAGATCCTCACCCAGTTCATCGTCCGGCTCCCGCTCGACGACGAAAACGCGGACATCTCCCGCCAGAAGGCCGCCGAGACCGCCAACAGCCTGCGGACCACCCGCAGCTTCGGCTTCGGCGACCCCCGCCTCAAGGACATCGAGGACGCCCTCAAGGCCCACCACAACACCTACATCGCCTCCCAACTGGCCAAGAACCCGTTCCCCGTGGCGGGGGTGAACGGCGCGCCGAACATCTCCGACGGGATGACGAGCGACGTCTCCCGCTCCCACTTCACCATCAACGGCCAGCGCTTCGCCAAGAACGCGGAGACCGACCACCCGGCCATCTACGCCGCCTTCAAGCAGGCCCTTCCCGCCGAAAAGGCACAGAAAGCCGTCTCCTCCCTCATGCACCAGGGCGGATTGGGCGACCTGACCATGACCATGATGAAATCCCCCATCTATCCCGACGGCGACGGCGATCCCGAGGAGCTCTACAACCTGCCCGGCGCCAAACTGCTCTTCCAGCGCGACATGACCGGGAACGGGGTTTTCACCAAGCCGCAGTTCGACCCCAACCAGGAGCTGTACTACGACCTGGAGGTCACGCCCGACGGCAACACCGCCGTCGTCACCATGCGCATGGAAAGCCGCGTGATGATGGGCCACCGCGAGGACGTCGACGAAGGCTTCGGCCGGTTCCAGCTCAGCCAGAAGCTGACGATCGACCTTCGCCCGGACGTCCCGGTCGTCACCGACGTCAAGCTCTCGCAGTTCCTCCTCGCCCAATAAGCGCCGGAGCGGATGGTGGGCGGGAGGGCGGCGGATGGAACTGGAAAAGGCGGGGAAAGCTGCTGAAGGTGGAGAGGCATGGCTGCCGGAATCCGGGCGCTTCAAGCCGGTGCCCCACCCGCCATTTCCATTGCGGTTCAAGAAATTCTGTAGCCAGTTCTTTGTCCCTCATCCACACGGCCGCGACGGAGCGCGGCCCTCCCGGAGCCAGATTCCATGCGCTGCCATTCCAGTAGATGTTCCAAGTGGGAGGGCCGTGCTCCGTCACGGCCGTAGTGGAAGCATGATGCATGGAAAGTGGCATTTTCTTCTGCGGAACGGCTATACTATTTCTTAAACCGCTCTAGTGGAGCCGTATCCCGAATTCCGCGAACGCAAGGATCAAGGAGGGTACCAGGATCCGCCCCCCCTCCGAGAGGGGGGTGGCGCGGGCATGAATGGGACGTCCATGGATGGAAGAAGGAAAACGGCAGGGGCCGCGACGGGGGGAGTACTGCGCTCGGCCGTCGCGGCCAGCGCGACTCAGAACCGAAAATGAATGAATCAATAATTTGCGGATTGACAAAGTGGACGCCATGCAGATACGGCATCCAGCAGTACCCCCCCGCCGCCCTTTCCATTTGCTCCGAAGGCACGATTCCATTGGCAATCCTTCCACCGGGCGGCCCCCCCCTCTCGGAGGGGGGGAATGCTTGCGCACACCCCATGCCCTGTCAAGCCGCTGTCCCGCCCGCCATTTCCCCTTCGGGCGCGCGGAAGTGCGTCCCTCCCCGTGGGGGCGCATCTCCGGTTTGTGCACCTTCCTCCCTTCCGCCTCGACTTTTGGTGCCCCTTGATTGGATAGCAAGGCCCCTGGTGGGGCGAGCCGTCCCCGGCGAGCCGGTGTGGAAGGGGACAGGAGGTCTGGAAAACCGGCAAGAACGGCTCGGCGGGGACGCCTCGCCCCACCATGCACCTCGCGCGGGAATATGCAAGCTTGGATTTGGTCCGCCCTTGCACAAACCGGAGATGCGCCC
>JAFYAC010000032.1 GCA_017540905.1 Kiritimatiellia bacterium
CGTCGCAGCGGTCCTGACCCATATCCACGGGCTTTTGGCGCAGCTGAAGGCAAGTGCGGAGCAGTTGGGTTCGGACGGGGTCTGGACCTTGCTGCTGGCCCTGGCCGTCCGCCGCTACTGGCGCAACTCGGGGGTGGATCCACCCTCCGGCCTGCCCGGCCAGCTGACGTTCGCCTTCGACTGAGCCCTCCGTCCCCGCTGCCTCATCCCGCCGTGCCCGCGCCAAAGGTCACGGCCCGCGCCTTGCATATCCGCACGCGAAACCCAACTGCTCTTTTTAGGCTTACGGGGTTGCCTCCCAATGTGGAAGAAATGGCAATGGCGCCGGTAGTCGATTCCGGAACAGCTCGAGCTCCGGAATATTCTCCAGTCCCGACCGAAGCCTCTCCACCGGAAACCGTGTACGTCCATTTCACTCCATCCACCATCTCGGTATCCGCCATCGCCACCGGCGAGCTACCGAAGACCAGCGCCACCGCCGCCAGCATTCCCATCCACCATTTTGCGCTCTTCATGGTCTTTCCTTCCGCTCCGTCCGGCTTTCTGCATTCCAAGGAAAACCTCTTTCCATGGCCTTCAGGTAGGCTCGTGGAAAGCCCTGTCAAAAACACGGAAAGAGGCACACGCGCGATGCGTGTTCCTTCTTGCACGTGCCATTTGACGAATGTTCCACGATTCACCTGAAACGACTGCGATGCAGAAAGCTGATGGACGATTCTGGTTCTGTTCCGGCTGTGTTGTTCCCGTGTGTTTCGAGTTGGTTGCTTCCTCCGCCCGCGCGGGCGGCTGTCTGGGAGGGAGGATGCGACGGATGCCCCTGCGGGGCAAGTGAAAAGTGAGCGCCCTTCGGGCGCAGTGACAAGTGACGAGTTTGCGGTGCGCCCTGCGGGCGGGAAGGGGAAGGGAAAGCGGGCGGGCCACCCGCGCTTCGACACGAAAAGGGGGCTCGGCGGGCGGGGACGTGGAAGGATGGTATGGGGGAGGCAGGGGAGCAGGAGGGGGCGGGGGGCAGGCGAGTGGAAAGTGGGCGGGGAAACGGGGGAAAAGGTGGGCGGGGGAGGGGAGGGAGGGGGGGGCGGCAAGATGGTGATGGGGCGGAAGGGGGAGGGGAGGGCAGGGGATGGGGGAGAAGGAGAAGGTCAAATTTGAAATTTCAGATTTCAGATTGGAAATTTCGGATTGCTGGGGGCGGGGATTGGGATGCGGGTCAGCGGGCGTCGGTGAGCCAGAGGGTGCGGAAGGTGGAGAGGATCTGGTCGGCTTCCTGGAGGTAGAGTTGGGCGATGTCGTAGTGGTTGAGGACGATCAGCATGTCGTGGGAGACGACGGAGGTGTTGTACCAGTTGAAGGAGCCGTCGAGGATGATCTGGCGGTCGATGACGCACTGCTTGGAGTGGATCGGGGAGTAGGGGACGTCGCGGTCGTGGACGCCGTAGACGAGCGCCACCGCGAGGCCGGCGTCGCGCAGGCGGCGGACGGCGGGGAGGAGGGGGCGGCGGATTTCTTCGTCCCAGGAATGGGGGGCCCCGGGGTCGCCTTCGCGCGCGAGGTGGCCGTTGAGGATGAGGCGGACGTGGACGCCGCGGTCGCGCGCGCGGATGAGGGCGTCGATGACGCTGTCGCCGTGGGCGCCGCGCAGTTCGCCGATCAGGAAGAGGCAGACGGAAATGTCGAACTTGGCGCGGTTGATCTCGGAGAGGATGGCGTGGTGGGGGAGGTAGAGGGTGCCGTCGAGCATCTTGGTCTGCCCGAAGGTGTAGAGGAGGTTGAAGGGGGAGAAGGGGTCGATGCCGTAGGGTTGGATGACGCCGCCGCGGACGGACTGGAAGATGTTGTCGAGGAGGCGGACGATGCCGCGGGACCGGAAGGTCATGCCGGATTCCCAGTTGGAGCCCCAGCGGTCGAAGGTGATGTTGAAGGAGCCGACGATGGCATCTTCGTCGCCGAAGGTGATGAATTTGTTGTGCATGTCGGGCGCGACTTCGGAGGAGGGGTCGCGCGTGGTGCAGACTTCGCCGAGGAGTTCGATGCCGGAGCGTTTGACGGCAAGGTAGGTGTCGGCGTTGGTGAGCGTCATCTTGCGCCAGTCGGTGACGATCTGGACGGGGACGCCGGAGGCGTGGGCGTGCAGCAGATGGCGCACGAAGTCGGTGTCGTCGATGCAGTCGACGCAGACTTTGACGGAATGGTCGCGGTCGGGCTCGGTGTTGTGGCGCCAGATCATGGTGTCGAGCATGTCGTGGATGTAGCGCTTGGGATGGTAGGGGTGCCAGGCCTGACCTTTGGTGAATTTGGGGATGACGCCCAGGGATTCGACGTGGTGGTTCATCCAGTCGACGTCGCGCTGGAGGATGGAGGAGTCGCTTTCGGCGGTGCGGTAGGTGTTGGGCGTGGAGTGCAGGTCGGTGATGTCGTGGAGTTGGTCGCGGCCGTCGGCGGCCTGCTCGCGCGTCATGTAGAGGTATTCGCGCTCGGACGGGATGGAGTGGCCGTGCAGGTGCGCGATGTAGGAGAATTTGATGCCGACGATGCGGCCCTGCGCCCGCGGCGCGGGGTGGATGTAGAAGTCGCGGGTGCGCCGGCGGTGGGTCGTCGGGCCGATGTCGTAGGGGTCGGTGTGGACGATGTAGCGGTCGCAGGTGTTGTCTTCGTGCCACACGCTCAGGATGACTTTGATGTTCAGTTCGGCCCCCCAGGCGCAGTCGAAGGTGATCTGCCCCCAGCGGAGGAAGAACAGGTCCCCAAGGTCGTTGCGGCGCGGAAAGGTGCCGCCAAGGTAGGCTTGGGTGGGGTGGGCGTAGTGTTCGGCGTAGGGCATGGCGGGGTCCGTTTTATCGTTGGATCGTTGGATCGTTTTATTGTTGGATCGTTGGATCGTTGGGGTGCTGGATGGGGTGGACGGGGGCTAGCGGATTTCGAATTCGGCGAGGTAGCCGGGGTGGTCGGAGACGCGGTCGTAGCGGCCGGGGACGAAGATGGGGGAGGCGGAGATGCAGCGGAGGCGGGAGGCCGGGGAGAGCCAGATGTAGTCGATGCGCCGGTCGCCCGCCAGGACGTCGGTGGACGCGGCGTCGCGCGCGCGGAAGATGTGCTGGAAGGCGTCGGGCCGCTGGATCTTCAGGATCTGTTCTTCGTAGCCGCAGACTTGGGTGATGCGCTCGAAGGACGGCGAGCAGGCGTCGATGTTGAAGTCGCCGCACAGGAGGGTCCCCGCGCCGTCGGCCGGATGTTTTTCGTCCATCCACGCGAGGAGGCGGTCGAATTGGCGGTCGAAGCCGTTCTCGGGCCACGAGAGGTGCGCGGAGAAGACGTTCAGGAGGCCCGCGTGCGGCAGCCGGATCTGTGCCATGACGACGCGCCGGGAGTGGATGGTGTGGGGATCGGTTTCGTCGGAGACGTAGCCGGAGTCGGTGTAGACGAAGGGGTGCCGGGAGAGGATCGCCAGGCCTTCGCGCCAGCGGTCGAAGCCGATGTGCGACCAGTCGGCGTGGATGTGGTAGGGGGTCGGAAGGTGGGAGTTGATGATGTTGGCGGCGTTCTGCGACCAGTCGCCGGCGCCGCCGTTCCAGGGTTCGGCGACTTCCTGGAAGCAGACGAGGTCGATGCGCTCTTCGGCGATGGCTTTCGCGATGGTCTCGAATTTGCGCAGCTGGTCGTCTTCCTGCCACGTGTGGAGGTTCAGGGTCAGGACGCGCAGGTTGCCGCGCCGGGCCCGGTGGTTGAGGCCGCCCGCGTTGTCCCACAGGATGCCGCTGCGTCCGGTGCGGATTTCGGCGGCGTACTCGATGGCCGCGGCGTCGCGGATCGGCAGGCGCGCGGCCCAGATGCCCACGCCCGCGCGGTTGGGGTTGCGCGCGGCGGAGGCGCCGGCGTGGAACCACCAGTTGCGCCGCAGGATGGCGCGGGAGACGCGCGCGGTCTTCCAGGCGTCGGTGGTCCAGTGGATGTAGACGTCGGTCGGCGCGAGGTCCTGGCGGACCGCGACGGCGACGGGCAGGGAGCGGGCGCCCTCGGGCAGCGCCGGGGAGGGGTCGAGGATCTGCGCGGGCGGGCCGGAGAGGAGCTGCACGCCGGAGTCGGCCGGCGCGTCGTAGTCCTGGCCGAAGCGGGAGTCCCACCAGGCGCGGCCGTCGTGGTCGAGGCGCGCGGAGAAGCGGATGTCGCCCGGGAGGGACGTGCCGCGCGCGAGGACGACGGCGTGGTCGGCGCGCCAGAGTTCGCGGCCGTCGGGGAGGTCGGCGGCGTAGCGGGCGGGGAGCTCGTGCCAGAGGCCGTCTTCGCCGGACCAGTGGACGGTCACGGACTTGCCGAAGCCCATGCGGTCCACCGCGAGCGCGAAGGACAGTTCCTGCACGGGCGCGGGGCCGGGCCGGGCGATGGTGTTGCGGACCCAGAGGAATCGGAGGGGTAGGGCGGGCATGTCAGGCAAGGGGTTGCGGGTTGTGGGTGGCGGTTGCGTTCATGGGGGGCATGATACGCCGGGGAGGGCGGAGGCTCAAGCCTGCTGTCGGCCCGGGGGCGCCGCCCCGCGGCCGCGGAAAAGTTTTCCAACCATTGAAAACTTTTTTCCAATCATTGGAAAATCCGGCCCGATTTTTCCAACCATTGGAAAAATATTTTCCAATCGTTGGAAAACTTGCGGAAAATTGTTCCAATCATTGGAAAACCGGTGGAAATTATTTCCAATGGTTGGAAAACCCGGCGGCCGCCCGGCGGCTAGCGGCGGCGGTTGAGGCGGGCCTGGAGGGGGGCGTTCAGCCAGGCGCGGATGTCGGATTGCAGGCGCAGGGTCTCCGGATCGCGGGTCCGTTCGCCGAGAATCTTCCGCAGCGCATCCCAGAAGGCCCGGGCCCGGGCGTCGTCCGCGGTGTAGGCGTAGCCCGCGCGGGTGACTCGAGATATCAAGGGATTCATGGGGTTTTCCCGCGGGTTCCGGCGTTTGCCGCGTCCGGGTTTCGGGGGCTGGATGCGGCGGATGGTCACCATCCGCATGATGCCGAGGCGGGATTCGACGGCGCGGGCGAGGCGCGTGAGCTTCGGGTTGTCCGCGAGCAGGCGGTCGAGCTTGGCTTTGGCGGCGGCGGCGTTGCGGCGGTCGGCCGGGGTGAGGGCGGATAGGCTTTCCCGGTTGTCCGGGAGGAGCCATTCGAGCGGGATGCGGGTGTCGAGGCCGATGAGCTGGCGCAGGCGGGTCGCCAGTTTTTTGTAGTGCATGGCGGTGGGGTATTTGACGTCCGGCGCGTTCTTGCGCAGCCAGCCCTTGAGGCCGGGTTGGCGGGCGACGATGCGGCGGGAGCCGCTGCGGGTTTTCCGGAAGACGAAGTGGGAGTCGAGCGTGGGTTCCAGGTCGGCTAGGCGCGAACCGATGCGGAGGCGCGCGGGCAGGGTGCGCGGGTCGAGGAACCAGGCGTCTTCGATGTCTTCGGGCGAGGGGGCGCCGCGGAGCGACGCGGCGGGGCCGGGGGCGGCGGGGGAGAGCGGCTCGGGGGGCGAGACGTGGCGGCGGATCCGCGCGAGGAGGGCTTTTCCGCCGTAGAAGGCGAGGTGGAGGGCGATGGCGCCGGTGCAGGCGACCAAGCCCAGGGGCAGGAGGATGTGGTCCTCCACCCGGACGTAGGGGCGGTCGAGGCAGGGGAGGAAGACCTCGCGGAGGGCGTTGAGGTAGCCAGGGGGGAAGACGGGGGATGTTTTCATGTCCGGGATGATGGCGGAAAAC
>JAFYAC010000123.1 GCA_017540905.1 Kiritimatiellia bacterium
CCCCGTCCTGCTCGGCGAAGCCGGCGTCGGCAAGACCGCCGTCGTCGAAGGCCTCGCCCAGGCCATCGCCAACGACGAAGTCCCCGAGCTCCTCCGCGGCAAGCGCCTCGTCTCCCTCGACCTCGCCCTCATGGTCGCCGGCACCAAGTACCGCGGCCAGTTCGAGGAGCGCATCAAGGCCGTCATGGAAGAAATCCGCCGCGTCAAGAACGTCATCCTCTTCGTCGACGAACTCCACTCCCTCGTCGGCGCCGGCGGAGCCGAGGGCGCCATGGACGCCGCCAACATCCTCAAGCCCGCCCTCGCCCGCGGCGAAATCCAGATCGTCGGCGCCACCACCCTCAACGAATACCGCCGCTTCGTCGAAAAAGACGCCGCCCTCGAGCGCCGCTTCCAGTCCGTCCTCGTCCGCGAACCCTCCCAGGAAGAAGCCCTCGAAATCCTCAAGGGCCTCTGCGCCCGCTACGAAGACCACCACCACGTCAAATACCGCCCCGACGCCCTCGAAGCCGCCGTCACCCTCTCCGCCCGCTACCTCCAGGACCGCTTCCTCCCCGACAAGGCCATCGACGTCATCGACGAAGCCGGCGCCCGCGCCCGCATCGCCTCCATGACCCGTCCCCCCGCCCTCAAGGAACAGGAACAGACCATCCGCCGCCTCAAGGAAGAACGCGACGAAGCCGTCAAGAAAGAAGCCTTCGAGGAAGCCGCCCGCCTCCGCGACGAAGAAAAAGCCCTCCGCGCCTCCGTCGAGGAAACCCTCGCCAAATGGCGCAAGGAAGAAGGCGAAAAAATCGTCGAAGTCACCGAAGAAGACGTCCGTCTCATCGTCTCCAAGTGGACCGGCGTCCCCCTCAAGAAAATGGAGAAGGCCGAGCGCGCCAAACTCCTCGAAATGGAAACCGTCCTCAAATCCGCCGTCATCGGCCAGGACGACGCCATCGGCTCCATCTGCCGCGCCCTCCGCCGCTCCCGCGCCGACCTCAAGGACCCCCGCCGTCCCATCGGCTCCTTCATCTTCCTCGGCCCCACCGGAGTCGGCAAGACCCTCCTCGCCAAATCCCTCGCCGAATTCATGTTCAACTCCCCGGACGCCCTCATCCAGATCGACATGTCCGAATACATGGAGAAATTCAACGCCTCCCGCCTCGTCGGCTCCCCTCCCGGCTACGTCGGCTACGAAGAAGGCGGCCAGCTCACCGAGCGCGTCCGGCGCCGCCCCTACTCCGTCGTCCTCTTCGACGAAATCGAGAAGGCCCACCCCGACGTCATGCACATGCTCCTGCAGATCCTCGAAGAAGGCCGCCTCACCGACGGCCTCGGCCGCGCCGTCGACTTCCGCAACACCATCATCATCATGACCTCCAACGTCGGTTCCGACGCCGGCAAGCGCGGCGCCGGCCTCGGCTTCTCCGGCACCAGCGAAACCGAAGACTACGCCAAACTCCGCGACCGCACCCTCGAAGCCGCGCGCACCGCCTTCCGGCCCGAACTCCTCAACCGCGTCGAAGAAGTCATCGTCTTCCGGACCCTCCAGAAAGACGACGTCCGGCGCATCCTCGACATCGAACTCTCCAAGGTCGCCGCCCGCCTCAAATCCCGCGGCATCCGCCTCGACCTCCAGCCCGAGGCCACCGAATTCCTCCTCGCCAAGGGCTGGGACCGCCGCTACGGCGCCCGCCCCCTCCGCCGCGCCGTCGAACGCTACATCGAAAACGTCCTTGCCGAAGACATCCTCCGCGGCGCCGTCACCGAAAACGAAATCCTCCAAGTCGTCCCCGCAGGCGACCACCTCGCCTTCCGCCCCCCCCAGGGCGAAGCCCCCGATACCCCCCCCGATTCCCCTCCCGCCCCCTCCCCCATATCGTAGGGGCGGGCCTTCAGCCCGCCCTCCCCCGCCCTCCCCCCGCCCCCCCCACAACCCAGGAGCCCTTCCAATGACCACCCCCTCCACCCCCTTCCGCCCCTACAACACCCTCACCCGCCGCCAAGACGACTTCCTCCCCCTCGACCCCGGCCACGTCCGCATGTACACCTGCGGACCCACCGTCTACAACTACGCCCACGTCGGCAACTTCCGCGCCTACGTCTTCGAAGACCTCCTCCGCCGCTGGCTCCGCTGCAAAGGCTACCGCGTCACCCAGGTCATGAACCTCACCGACGTCGACGACAAGACCATCCGCGACTCCCGCGCCGCGGGCCTCCCCCTCGCCGACTTCACCGCCACCTACAAAAAAGCCTTCTTCGACGACATCAAGACCCTCAACATCCAGCCCGCCGACTTCTATCCCGCCGCCACCGACCACATCCCCGAGATGATCGCCCTCATCCAGCGCCTCTTCGACCGCGGCATCGCCTACCAGGCCCCCGACAAATCCATCTACTTCTCCATCGACAAATGGCCCGCCTACGGCAAACTCGCCCGCCTCGACCGCTCCGGCATGCGCTCCGGCGTCCGCATCTCCAACGACGAATACGAAAAAGAAAACGTCGCCGACTTCGCCCTCTGGAAAGCCTGGGACGAAAAAGACGGCCCCGTCTACTGGGACTCCCCGTGGGGCCGCGGCCGTCCCGGCTGGCACATCGAATGCTCCGCCATGAGCATGAAATACCTCGGCCCGACCTTCGACATCCACACCGGCGGCGTCGACAACATCTTCCCGCACCACGAAGACGAAATCGCCCAATCCGAAGCCGCCAACGGCGTCCCCTTCGCCCGCTGCTGGATGCACTGCGCCCACCTCATGGCCGACGGCCAGAAAATGTCCAAGCGCCTCGGCAACTTCCACACCCTCCGCGACATCCTCTCCCGCGGCTACACCGGCCGCGAAATCCGCACCGTCCTCATCTCCACCCACTACCGCGCCTCCCTGAACTTCACCTTCGCCGGCCTCGACGCCGCCCGCACCACCCTCCGCCGCCTCGACGCCTTCACCTCCCGCCTCGCCGAAGCCGCCTCCGCCGCATCCAATATCGAGGCCGCGGGCTTCAGCCCGCCCTCCCCCGCCCTCCCCGAGTGGGCCGCTTCTGCCGAGACCCGCTTCGCCGCCGCCATGGACGACGACCTCAACATCTCCGGCGCCCTGGGCGTCCTCTTCGACACCCTGCGCGACGCCAACTCCGCCCTCGACGCCAACGCCCTGCCTCCCCCTGCCGCCGCCGCCCTCCAACCCC
>JAFYAC010000152.1 GCA_017540905.1 Kiritimatiellia bacterium
AACCGCCCCCACCCTCGCCGGCAACTTTCCCACCCGCGCCGACCGCCGCCGCGCCGCCGCCGAAGCCCGCGCCCTCCTCCCCGCCGCCCGCCTCGACTTCACCGACGACGAATCCATCCTCGCCTCCGCCAACGACGTCCTCGCCCTCCTGGCCGAAGGCACCCTTGCCGCCACATCCGCCGCCGGCCGCTCCATCGCCCTTGCCGGCACCGCCCCCACCCCCGAGGCCCTCCAGCGCGCCCTCGAAGCCCTCCGCGCCGACATCCCCCGCCTCGAAAACATCGACCCCTCCGCCGTCGTCATCACCTCCGCCACCGTCCCCGCCTCCGCCGACCCTGCCGAAATCCGCCGCGCCGCCGCCCGCCGCGCCCGCGCCAACGCCAACGCCCCCTCCGGCATCCGCGGCGTCCTCTCCACCCCCTACCCCTACATCCTCCTCGGCAACGGCACCCGCATCCTCGAGGGCGCCTCCCTCGGCGACAGCACCGTCGTCCGCATCGAACCCGACCGCATCACCCTCACCAACTCCGCCGGGAGCTTCGAATGGAAACCCTAGCCTCCACGCCCTCCATGAATCCAACCGCAAGGAACGCCGTCGCGGCCGCCCGTTTCCTCATCCTGCCGTTCCTCGGCATCGCTCTGGCCTTTCTCCCGGCCTGCTCCAAGGCCAAGCAAACCGCTTCCCGAGCCGCCGAGGCCACCAAGGATGCCGCTTCCCGAGCCGCCGACGCCACCAAGGATGCCGCTTCCCGAGCCGCCGACGCCACCCTCGACGCCGCCGCAAAAACCGGTCGCGCCGTCGGCGAAACCGCCGGTAACTTCTTCTCCGGCGTCGGCGAAGGCGTCGAACGCGCCATCGTCGCCTACGACGTGGACCTCTCCGCCCCCTCCCTCGCCCCCATCGGCCCTTCCGTAAACCTGGTCCGGCACGTCACCGAAAACCGCGACGAATTCCTCCTCGTCTACTTCCTCAACCAAGCTCCCGCCGATGGTACCCTCCGCGTCCGCCTCACCGCCGCCGACGGCCGCGAAATCGGCCGCTCCGAACTCCCCGTCAGCCTCCCCGCCGACTCCGCCGCCTACCTCCGTTTCCCCGTCGCCGCCGACATCCCCTTCGACCTGGTCCGATCCGTCGCCTTTTCCTTCCTTCAACAAACCGCCCCGGAGACCGGAAACTGACCTCGGCACCCGATTCCCTGACATGACCGACACCCCCCCATCCAAACCCCTCCTCCTCCTCGAAATCGAGAAGGAACTCGCCGGCCCCGACCGCGACGCCGCCCTCGCCCGCCACGACGCCGTCCTCGCCGCCCTCGCCCGCCGGCTCGACGACGCCCTCCGCCAGGGCCTCCCCCCCGACGAATACGCCCGCGCGGAGGCCCTCCGCGACGCCAACACCACCGCAAGGAAAATCTTGCGCCTTGCCGCCCGCGTGGGCGGCGGCGCCTGAACAGGAAACAAAACCAAGGAGAAATCCAAATGGCCTACGATACACATACCCCGGGCTCGCTGCCCGTGCAGGCCGACAACGAAAACACCATCGCCCGCGTACCCGGCGACGTCGCACTGGATGCCGTCATCCACACCGACCTCGTGTACAACGCGATGCTGAACGCCGCCGAGACCATGGAGTCCCGCCTGGCCGAGTCCCTCAAGACCTACCAGGAACACCCCGACGTCCAGGCCAACCTCCAGCAGCTCCAGTACGACCTGCAGATGTGGAACCTGGCCCTCACGACCATGTCCAACATCAACAAGAACATGGGCGACGCCCTCAACCAGATCGCCTCCAACTTCCGTTGATCCTCCGATGTTCGACCTCCTGCCCCAGGAAGCCCGCCTCCTGCTCAACGTGGCGCTGATGGCCATCGGCCAGAACCGCTTCCAGTCCGCCGAAAAAATCCTCGGCGTCCTGGAGAAGTTCCGGCCCGCGGAACCCTCCGTGGCCGTCTCCAACGCCATCCTGCGCATCAGCCGCCTCGACTTCCAGGGCGCGGTCGACTACATCGACGCCGAAGCCTTGCCGCGTTTCCCCGACTCGGCCATGCTTCTAGCCTTCAAGGGAATGGCCCTGCTCCGGATGAACCGCGAAGCGGAAGCAATAGGGCCGCTCTCCATGGCCGCCGGCCAGTCCGCCGATCCGGCGGCGGCTCGCCTGGCGGCAGATCTCATCCCCACCTGAGATCCCCGCGCCGCAACACAACCCCGAACCCCGACATCCCCATGAGCGAAATCCTCCCCGTCGAAGCCATCCGCGCCGCCTACGCGCAGCCCACCCTCGACCCCGCCCTCGACCCCGCCTCCGGAGTCCCCTCCGCCGCGCCCGTCGCCGACCCCGCGGCCGTCGCCCGCTTCCAGGCCGTCATGGATGCCGACCCCGTCGCCGCGGCCGACCCCATCCCCTTCGCCAGCCAAGCCTCCGCCGCCTGGCACACCTCCATGCGCAACCACCAGGGCATCGTCCACCGCATCCGCGCCCTCACCGAACTCGACCGCGACCGCGGCGTCTCCGCCCCCGAACTCCTCGAACTCCAGTACGAAGTCGCCAACCTCTCCTTCCAGCAGGAAGTCGTCACCAAAGTCGCCGACAAATCCTCCACCGCCATCCAGACCCTCATCAAGAACCAATAAATGCCCCTCCCCCCCTCCATCCCCTCCCTGCGCTTCGCCCCCTCTCCCGAGGGTGGGCCGTCGGCCCACCCCTCCTCCCCCTCCAAAGGAGCCCCCCCATGACCCACCGCGCTCTCGCCACTCGCCTCTCGTCACTCGCCACTCTCCTTGCGGGCACCCTCCTCCTCACCGGCTGCGACCAGCAGACCACCCTCCACGCCGGCCTCCCCGAACAGCAGGCCAACCTCGTCATGGCGGCCCTCATCGACTCCGGCATCCCCTGCCACAAGGCCCCCGGCGACGAAGGCACCTGGAACGTCACCGTCTCCGAGGCCCGCTTTGCCGAAGCCGTCAACCTCCTCGAACGCCGCGGCCTTCCCCGCCGCGACTACCAGGGCCTCGGCGAAGTCTTCAAGAAAACCGGCATGATTTCCTCCCCCTCCGAAGAACGCATCCGCTTCATGGACGCCCTCGCCCAGGACCTCTCCCGCACCATCGCCTCCATCGACGGCGTCGTCGACGCCCGCGTCCACATCGTCCTGCCCGAGAACGACCCCTTCGCCCGCAACACCCTTCCCTCCTCCGCGGCCGTCGCCGTGCGTTCCCGGTGGGACGCCGACGTCTCCGAGTACGTCCCGGCCATCAAGGGCCTCGTCAAGAACGCCATCGAAGGCCTTTCCGCCGACAAGATCATGGTCACCGTCTTCCAGGATCCACCGCCCCGTGTCCCCTGACGAACGCCAGTTCCTCCTGACCGCCGCATGGCTCTTCCTCCGGCACGGACAACGATCCCGCGCCCGGGCCGTATGCGAAGCCTTGCGCGAAGAAGACCCCCGCGACGGCACCACCGCCGCCGCCCTGGCCGAACTCCTCCTCGATGAAGGCGCCCCCTCCCGCGCCCTCGACATTCTCCGCGACGCCGACATCCCGCCCTCCCTTTCCCACGCCGCCGCCGTACTCGAAACCCGCGCCCTCCAGGCCCTCGGCCGCAACGCCGAAGCCGCCGCCCGCTGGACCCGCCACCTCGAATCCCGCAAAGGTTCCGCCCGACAATGGATGGCCTGATCGACATCGCCTCCGCCCGCACCCTCGTCGCCGCCCCCCTCTGGCCCCGCATCCGCGACTTCCTCTGGAACTTCCCCTCCCAGATCCACCCTTCGTGGTTTGACCGTTTGACCGTCGGACCGTTGGACCGCTTCCTCCCCCCGCCGGACTCCCGCACCTCCGGACAGCCGGCCCCCCGGCTTCCTTCCCGCATCGCCCGCTGGCTCTGCACCGAACTCTCCGTCGAACCCTGCTTCCACGACTTCCCCTCCACCGACCTCTCCCGCCTGATCCTCCTCGACGCCGCCACCCT
>JAFYAC010000033.1 GCA_017540905.1 Kiritimatiellia bacterium
ATCCAAGGAAAAAGAATCCAAGATCAATTCTTGACGGAACTCATACTGGTGGGGCGAGCCGTCCCCGGCGAGCCGGTGTGGAAGGGGGCAGGAGGTCTGGAAAACCGGCAAGAACGGCTCGGCGGGGACGCCTCGCCCCACGCCTCGCGCGGGAATATGCAAGCGTGGATTTGATCCGCCCCGTGCACAAACCGGAGATGCGCCCGAGAATGCAATCCGGGCAAGAATGGGCTGGACACAAGGGGGGGGATTCGGCGATAGTTCCAAAGCATATCCCTTTTTCCAAGGAGCGAACGAATGCCTAACAGAGTCTTGACACTGCTGTCGCGGTGGATGGCGGGGGCCGCCCTGCCGCTGGTGCTGGCCGGTTGCGTGGCGATCGGCCCCGACTACGAAAAGCCCGACGTGCCCGTACCCGATTCTTGGCGCAATGCGCCGGAGGCTTCCGGCGACGAGGCCGCCGCGGTCCCGGCCGAGTGGTGGAAGGTCTTCGGCGACCCCGCCCTGGATGCGTTCGTCGCCCGCGTGCACGCCGACAACCTCGACCTCGCGGCCTCCCTCGCCACGATGGATGCCTACGCCGCCGCCCTCAACATGGAGCGCGCGGGCCTGTTCCCCGCCGTCCAAGCCACCGGCCAGACGGGCGAGGACCGCCAGAGCGAGGTCGTCCACGGCGAGATGCAGTACGAGGAGAATCCCGCCTGGCTCTACAACGCCGGCCTTTCCCTCTCCTGGGAACTCGACCTCTGGGGCCGCGTGCGCCGCGGCATCGAGTCGGCCCGCGGCGAGCTGGAAGCCTCCGAGGAGGACGTGCGCGACACGCGCCTCTCGCTGGAGGCCGCCGCCGTTTCGGAGTACGTCACGCTCCGCACGCTCCAGCGCCAGATCGCCTACGCGGAGCGGAACCTCGCCCTCCAGGAGGAGAGCATGAAGATCGCGCGCGGCCGCTTCGACGCCGGCCTCGTCAGCGAACTCGACGTGCACCAGGCGGAGATGAGCCTCGCCTCGACGCGCGCGCGCATTCCGTCGCTGGAGGCGCAGGTGGTGGCGTCGCTGAACCGCCTGTGCGTGCTGGCGGCGGTGCTGCCGGGCGAACTGGACGGGCTGGCGGCGCCGGCGCCGGTGCCCTTCGCGGCGGACCTGCCGGAGGTGGTGCCCGCGGACCTGCTGCGGCGGCGCCCGGACGTGCGCGCGGCGGAGCGGCGTCTGGCCGCGAAGACGGCGGCCATCGGCGTGGCCAAGGGCGACCTCTATCCGAAGTTCGCGATCAACGGCCAGTTCCAGCTCTCGACGACGTACTCGGCCAAGTTCTTCGACACGGGCGCGCAGTCGTACTTCATCGGGCCGGCCTTCACCTGGGACATCTTCACGGCCGGCCGGGTCCGCAACGCGGTGCGCGCGAAGGAAGCGGCCGCCCGCGCGGCCCTCGCCCTCTACCGCAAGACGGTCCTCTCGGCCTACTCCGAATGCGAATCGGCCTTCGCCTCCTGGCGCGGCGCGGTCCGCACGCTCGACGCGCTGCGCGAGACGGTGGAGGCCGCCTCCAAGTCGGTCGAACTCGCCGAGAACCTCTACCGCAACGGGCTGACGGACTTCCAGAACCTCCTCGACATGCAGCAGCAGCTCACCGGGTACGAGGACTCCTACGCGCAGGCGCAGGGCGCCGTCGCCTCCTCCCTCGTGGGCATCCACAAGGCCCTCGGCGGCTCCGTCGGCGCCGAAACCGCCGCGGCCCCGGCCCCCGAAGCCGAGCCCGCCGCGGAAGACGTCCCCGCCGACGCCGTTCCCCCCGTCCCCGACGCCCCCGCCGCCGACTGACCCCAACCAACAACCCATTTCGAATTCCACAAGGAGACCCCATGAGCACCCCCACCACGACCCCCAAGAACATCCTCGGCCGCACCATCGGCATCCTGCTGCTGGCCGCCGCCGTCGCCGGCATCGTCTTCTACCACAGCAAGCCGGAAGAGACCCCGCCGGACACCTCCGTGCGCCCCCTCAAGAGCCTCGTCGTCGGCGAAGCCATCCGCCGTCCCGTCCTCCGCTTCCCGGGGACCCTCGACGCCGACACCGGCGTCGACCTCTCCTTCGAAGTCGGCGGCCGCATCGTCGAATTCCCGCTCGTCCGCGGCCAGCAGGTCGAGAAGGGCGACGTCCTCGCGAAGCTCGACGACAGCGACTTCAAGAACCAGGTCAAGGACGCCCAGGCCCAGCTCGACCTCGCCGAAAGCACCTTCGCCCGCACCAAAAAGGCCCTCGAGATCAACGCCGTCTCCCAGGAAGACTACTCCCAGGCCAAGGCCAACCGCGACGCCGCCAAGGCCCATCTCGCCATCGCCAAGAAATCCCTCGACGACACCGTCCTGCGCGCCAAATTCTCCGGCACCGTCTCCGACACCTACGTCGACAACTTCCAGACCGTCGCCGCCGGCACCCGCATCCTCAAACTCCAGGACATCAGCGTCCTCAACCTCGACGTCCAGATCCCCGAGACCTACCTCACCCGCGCCAGCCGCGTATCCACCGAACGGCCCGACAGCGTCGTGACCACCGTCGAATTCGACTCCCTGCCCGGCGAGCGCTTCCCCGTCGAACTCAAGGAATACTCCACCTCGGCCGATCCCGTCACCCAGACCTTCCGCGCCACCTTCACCATGCCGCATCCCGAAGATGACACCATCGTCCTGCTGCCCGGCATGACCGGCACCCTGACCGTCGAAATCACCGAAGACGCCCCCATGCCCGAAGCCCCCGCCGCCGGCCTCGTCCAGATCCCCTCCGACGCCGTGGGCACCGCCAGCGACGCCAGCTTCTTCGTCTGGCTCATGACCCCGGCCGAAGGCGAAGACGGCATCTGGACCGTCGCCAAGCGCACCATCACCATCGGCGAGCGCACCGGCGACCTCGTCAACGTGACCAGCGGCCTTGCCGCGGGCGACCGCATCGCGGCCGCGGGCATCACCATCCTGACCGAAGGCCGCCGCGTGACCCTCTACTCCGACCCCGCCCCCCAGGGCGCCGACCCCGCCGCCGCCGCCGCCGAAGACGCCGCCGACAAGAACTGAAAACAGGCCCGACCGCCCGAACAGCCCCACCGGACCCCCACGGCAAAAGCGAACATGGCGTTGCGCGATTACATCGGCGAGACGACGGCCTACGACCGGAAGCTCCAGCTCGAACGGAAAGACCCGGCGAGCTGGCTCAAGAGCGTCAGCGCGTTCGCGAACACCGAAGGCGGCAAGTTGCTCTTCGGCGTGGCGGACGACGGCTCGCCTGTCGGTCTCGCCGATGCACAAGGCGACGCCGAGGCCATCAGCGAAGCCAGCCACCGGGTAGGGCGGCGAGTCCCCTCGCCGCCGGCGAAAGGGCTTTGCATTCGGGAGAATGGGACGAGCGGATGCATCATGCTTGGGAAAGTCCGGCATTCACACTTGCCTGCCGTTTTCCTGTGGAATCCCTTGTATCGGCGGGCAGGGACTGCCCGCCCTACCCATCTAAAACTAGGGGAAAACACAAGTTTTTCGACTGGCAATCCAACCATCAGCAGCATCGGATCGTCCTCGACGGACACGGAGTCCGGAACTCCCTCCAAAGGGGCCATTGACACTATCACCAAAACTGACACCAAAACTGGTAGCAAAACTGGCAGCAAAGCGGCCACGGATGCCATCACGGAAGTAACCACGGATGTAGCCCCGGAAGTCCGGCGCTTGGCGATGGCCATCGAGACCGAAACTTCCGCCGACCGCTTGATGGAATTGGTGGGCATCAAGCAACGCGAAGACTTCCGCCTCCGGTTCCTCAAACCGGCCATCGGCGCGGGAATGATCGAAATGACCCAGCCCGATTCCCCGCGGTCGCCCACGCAGAAATACCGCCTCACGGCAAAAGGCAAAAAACTCGCATCCCTCTTGGCCTCCAACGACAACAAGGCGGCCCAACCATGAAAACCCTCCCGACGGCAACCCCGAATCCTGTGGATCGTGAACCGTGAATTCTGACCTCTAACCCCGGACACCCCATGAGCATTGCCCAGTACTGCATCGACAAGAAAATCATCACCTACGTCCTCTCCGCCGCGCTCCTCTTCGGCGGCATGTACGCCTACACCAAGATCGGCCGGCTGGAGGACCCCGAGTTCACCATCAAGGTCGCCCAGATCGTCACGGCCTATCCCGGCGCCACCGCCGAAGAAGTCCTCAACGAAGTCACCGACCCCATCGAGACCGCCGTCCAGAAGCTCGGCGAACTCGACAAGGTCACCAGCACCTCCTACGCCGGCAAGTCCATCATCTCCGTCGAGATCAAGGACGAAGTCCCCAAGTCCAGCCTCCCGCAGGTCTGGACCAAGCTCCGCCACAAGGTCTCCGACATGCAGGACCAGCTCCCCTCCGGCTGCTCCACCCCCCTCGTCCTCGACGACTACGGCGACGTCTACGGCGTCCTCTACGCCATCTACGGCGACGGCTACTCCATGGCCGAACTCAAGGAATACGCCAAGACCCTCCGCCGCGAACTGCTCCTGTGCGACGACGTCGCCAAGATCGAACTCCTCGGCGAGCGCACCGAAACCATCTACCTCGAAATCTCCCGCTCCCGCCTCGCCTCCCTCGGCATCTCCCCCGGCGAAATCGCCGCCACCATCGCCGGCCAGAACGAAGTCGCGCCGTCCGGCAACCTCACCGTCGGCGACCGCTACATCCGCATCTCGCCCGCCGGCAAGATCGACTCCGTCGAAGAACTCGGCGACCTGCTGATCGTCCACACCGACCCCTCCACCGGCGCGCGCTCCACCCTCCGGTTGCACGACATCGCCACCATCCGGCGCGGCTACAACGATCCCCCCGGCTCCATCCTCCGCTACAACGGCCATCCCTGCATCGCCCTGGGCATCTCCACCGTCGCCGGCGGCAACTGCATGGTCATGGCCGACAGCATCGACAAACGCCTCGCCGAACTCCTCCCCGAGACCCCGATCGGCATCGAAATCGGCGTCGTCTCCCACCAGGCCACCAGCGTCGACACCGCCATCCAGGGCTTCGTCGTCAACCTCGTCGAAGCCGTCATCATCGTCATCGCCGTCCTCCTCGTCGCCATGGGCCTCCAGAGCGGCGTGCTCATCGGGCTCGTCCTCGTCGTCACCGTCATGGCGACCGTCCTGGTGATGTGGCAGATCGGCGTCCTCTTCGAGCGCATCAGCCTGGGCGCCTTCATCATCGCCCTGGGCATGCTCGTCGACAACGCCATCGTCATCACCGAGGCCGTCCTCATCGCCGCCCAGAAGGGCGAAGACAAGGTCAAGGCCGCCGTCGCCATCGTCGAACAGACCAAATGGCCCCTCCTCGGCGCCACCGGCGTCGCCATCCTCTCCTTCGCGCCCGTGGGCGCCTCCAACGACTCCACCGGCGAATTCTGCCGCTCCCTCTTCCTCGTGCTGGGCATCTCCCTGTTCCTGAGCTGGATTTTCGCCATCACCCTCACCCCCCTGCTCGCCGCCACCTTCCTCAAGGGCAAGAAAAAGAAAGCCGGCGACGCCGCCTCCGACGCCCCCGTCGACCCCTACGCCGGCCCCTTCTACCGCGCCTACCGCGGCTTCCTCGAAGGCTGCATCCGCCACCGCTGGCTCTTCATGGTGCTGATGCTCGCCATGCTCGCCGCCGCCTGCTACGGCTTCGGGCGCGTCAAGCAGAACTTCTTCCCCAACTCCACGCGCCCCCAGATGATGATCCACATGCGCATGCCCGAAGGCTCCGCCATCGAAGCCACCGACGCGCGCATCCGGGCCATGGCCGACTGGGTCCGCACCCTCGACGGCGTCACCGGCGTCACCGAAATGAGCGGCACCGGCGGCCTGCGCTTCCTGCTGACCTACAGCCCCGAGAACGACGACACCGCCTACGGCATCCTCTTCGTGGACCTCGCAGACTACCACCTCTTCGAAGAAATCTCCCGGCAGGTCGACGACCACGCTGCCGAGATCGCCCCCGACGCCCTCGTCTACACCCAGCGCTTCGTCCTCGGCCCCGGCGACCCCCAGAAGATCCAGATGCGCATCCTCGGCCCCGACGGCCAAACCCTCCGCCGCTACGCCGACCGCTGCCTCGACGTCATGCGCGCCGACGAAGGCCACCTCGTCGAGATCCAGACCGACTGGCAAAACCGCGTCGACCTCCTCCAGCCCATCGTCTCCGAAGCCCGCGCGCGCAACCTCGGCGTGACCCGCCGCGACATCGCCATGGGCCTCCTCGCCGCCACCGACGGCAGCCCCATCGGCTACTACAAGGAAGGCGACGAAAGCCTGCCCATCATCGTCCGCTCCCCCGAAAGCGAGCGCAACGACCCCGAATCCCTCATGTCCTCCTGGTTCTGGGCGTCCAACCTCGGCCGCTCCATCCCCCTGGCGCAGGTCGTCGACGGCCTCCAGAGCACCACCGAAGAAGCCCTCCTCCAGCGGCGCAACCGCATGCTCTGCATCACCGTCAAATGCAACCCCGACCCCAACGGCGGCGAAACCGCGGCGACCGTCTTCGACCGCCTCGCGCCCAAACTCCTGGCGGCCTGCGCCGACATGCCCGAAGGCTACAGCACCGACTGGGGCGGCGAGCACGAAGACTCCGGCAGCGCCAACTCCAGCCTGGGCAGCAAACTCCCGGCTGTGCTGCTGATGATGGTCTTCGTCGTCATCTGCCTCTTCAACTCCCTGCGGCAGCCCCTGGTGATCTTCATGACCGTGCCGCTGATCCTCATCGGCGTCGTCGTGGGCCTGCTGTCCTTCGACCAGCCCTTCGGGTTCATGGCCCTGCTGGGCTTCCTGAGCCTGATCGGCATGCAGATCAAGAACGCCATCGTCCTGATCGACGAAATCAACGCCCAGACGGCGGCCGGCGTCGAACCCTACACCGCGGTGGTGAACGCGGGCGTCACCCGCGTCCGTCCCGTGGCCCTCTCCGCGGGCACGACGGTCCTCGGCATGCTCCCGCTGGTGGTGGACGCCTTCTACGCCGCGATGGCGGTGACGATCATGTGCGGCCTGACCTTCGCGACGCTCCTGACCATGGTCGTCATCCCCGTCAACTACACCATCCTCTTCCGCATCCCCAGCCCCGAAAAGAAGTAGGCCACAGGCTTTTTGCCAAACCCCGCAACGCCCCCGCCTCCCGCGGGGGCGTTTGCTTTGCCAAGATGGGGAAACTCCGTGGAGGGGCCTGCGGCCCCAAACACGGAGGAAACGGAGGCACGGAGACACGGAGAGTTTTGGATGGAGCGTTTGTTGGAGGAGACTTCGCACCCGGAAAACGCCGGCCAAACGTTTCTTCGGGACGTTTTCGGAAGCGCGAAGATCCTTCCTGGAAAATCTCCGTGTCTCCTTCCTCCGCGCGCTCCGTGTTTTGCGCCGCAGGCAGAGGAACAAGGGGAGCGGGCGGGGTTGTTCCATGTGTCCCCAGCATCTCCCCTCCAGCGGCGCGGCTGGAAGCCGCACCTCCGGAAGTCGCGCGACGCTTGTTCAGAAGGTCTTGCGCCACTTCCGGGGGTGCGGCATCCTGCCGCGCCACATGTTCAAGTCCATGGCGTGCCTGAAAGCCACCCATCCCAGGGCAGTCTCGTGGATTCAGCCACAGTGTTTCGTAAAGCATTCTATTCCGTTGACCATGCCAGGACGGAGGGGCAACGGGGGCAAGGGCGGCGAGGGGAAGGGAAACGGACTATCGGGCGAATGGCTGCCGGGCGCATCTCCGGTTTGTGCCCGGGGCGGACCAAATCCACGCTTGCATAATCCCGCGCGAGGCGCATGGTGGGGCGAGGCGTCCCCGCCGAGCCGTTCTTGCCGGTTTTCCAGACCTCCTGCCCCCTTCCACACCGGCTCGCCGGGGACGGCTCGCCCCACCAGGGGCCTTGCCATCCAATCAAGGGGCACCAAAAGTCGAGGCGAAAGGGAGGAGGGGGCACAAACTGGAGATGCGCCCGGCCCGCCGGCGGGGAGGGGCTAGAGCAAATTAAGAAAAAGTGTAGCCGCAAGTCGGGGAGGGCCCGGCTTCGTCCGGGCCTGTTTTTCGTCCTTGCACGCGGCCGCGACAAAGCGCGGCCCTCCCGAAACGGCTACAGGATTTCTTGGACCACTCTAAAAGCGCCAGGTGGAAGGAGAAGCCCGTCTTTTGCGAGTGGATCGTGCGAAGCCCCTCCCCCCTTCCGAGAGGGGGGGGCCGCCCGCTGAAAGGACAGTCCATGGCAGGTACACCAGGAACGAATGAACGGGCGGGGGGGGGAGTACTGCGGTTTGCCCGTGCAGGAGCTTTCGCTTCATCCCGGGAAGGACCCGAACATGCTCTGCCGCAAAGCCGGAGCCTCCTCCCATGCGGCGCGCAGTACTCCCCCCGCCGCGTTGTTCGTCCGCTTTCCTGGCTCGCCCCGCCTGCCCACCATTCGCCGCGCGGCACCCCCCTCTCGGAAGGGGGGAGGGGCTTCGCACTCCCTTGTCGCAGATAGCCGCAATAAATATGCCCATAAATTCACGGCCAACTCCCTTGGAACCTCCGATTACGGCAAACAGAGGGATTCCCTGCCGTCTGGGGCAAAGTTCCTCTCACACTTTTCGCACACTCCCCCCGCCGGCCCCGGTGTGCCAAAATGGCGCACTCCGGGGACTTGCCGCGCGGGCGCGCGAAAGGTATAGTAATGGCGAAAGCGGCATCATGGCCGCCCGAAAGCGCAAGGTGGACCCCATGGAAAAACGAATCGGCAAGCAGACCCCGCGGACCTTCCGCCTCGCGGCGGGCATCCTCCTTTTGGCCCTGGCCCTGCCGGGGGCCGCGCTCGCGTTCAAGAGCGCCTATACCTCCATTTCCATGCCGGGCGAATTCGACTCTGGCCCCGCGTGGGACACCGGGACGCACCAGCTGGCGCTCGTCTCGGACTACGTCTGGCAGGGCGTTGTCAACGTGACCAAGAACGGCAAGTTCAAGTTCGCGGCGGACAACGGCTGGGACGTCAACTGGGGGCTCGGCCAGGAGGTTTCGTCGGTCCCGGCGGAGGACCGCGGCCCGCTGGTGCGCGGCGGCAACGACATCTCGCTGAAGCTGGCGTCGGGCAAGTACCGGTTCGTGTTCTTCGAGGACACGTCGACCTTCAGCGTGCTGCCGGAAAAGACGGCGACCTCGTATTCGAACGTCCAGCTGGTGGGGAGCTTCAACGACGACGGCGCGCAGGCGACCGGCACGATGGCCTCGCAAGGCAACGGCGTCTGGAAGGCGACGGTGTCGAACCTCTCCTACGGCGCGACGATCCGCGTCAATGCGGACGGGACGCTCTTCGGCGCGCACTCGGCGGCCGGCGCGTCCCTCGCCTCGATGCCGGCGACCGTGGCGCTCTACGGGACGACGGAGGCGGTGCTGGAGTCGGCGGGCGGCACGTTCGTGTTCACGATGGACTTCCGCAGCAACCAGCTCAGCGTCGTCCAGACGGCGACGAACGCGTTCCAGATGGCGTCGGCCGGCGCGGACGGAACCTTCGCGTGCGGCACGGCGCTCCCGGGCCAGAACCTGGAGAACGCGGGCGACAACTGGTGGACGGGCGACTTCCAGGTGGAGCAATCGAGCTTCACGCTCCGCTTCGTCGGCCGCGACAAGGACGGGGTCCCCGGCCGCTGGTGGGGCTTCCCGGCGAACACGACGGTCACGACCCTCCCCGCGGAGGGCACGCTGGCGGCGGCCGACGCGGCGTCCGGCGCGGCTTTCGCGACCTTCAACACGGGCGCGGGCGACTACACCTTCCGCTTCAACCCCCAGAGCGGCTCCTACACGGTCCGCAAGCGCGCCCTCTCGAACCTGTTCGCCAACGCCTCCTTCGAGCAGCTCGATGGCAACGGCAACCCGGTGAACTGGGGCCTCTACCACGCGGGGACCGCCCCCGCCTCCGCCTACGACGCCCATTCCGGCACGAACAGCGCCGTCCTGAACCGCCTCTACGACGATTGGGACAACCTGGGCAACATCGACCAGAACGTCGCCCTCAAGGGCAAGGAAGGCCTCCCCTTCCGCGTCTCGGCCGCCTTCCGCTGCGGCGGCAGCGCCTGGCACGGCGACACGGTGCGCATCATCGTCGAGTGGAAGGACGGCGGCCCTGGCGGCGCCCTCCTCTCCGAGGAATCCACGGAAGTCCTGAACCTCTCCCCCGCCTGGCAGACGGTCGCGCTCGACACCACAGTCCCCGGCAGCAACGTCACCGCGCACGTCCTCTTCAAGTACGACGGCGCGCAGACCGGCGAGACGGTCCTCATCGACGACGCCTACGCCGGCATCGCCGCCAGCCGCACGCAGAACTTCGACGCCTGGGGCCGCCACGACACCTTCGAGAAGATCGACCCCGACTGGACGGCGTCCTCCGCCAAGACCATCCTCAACGCCGCGGCGGCCATCCCCGGCGGCGTGATCATCAGCCGCTACATCGAGGGCGTGGGCAACACCAAGGCCATCGAAATCTTCAACGGCACCACCAATGCCATCAACCTCAAGAACGAGCACTACTACCTCCAGCAGTACAACAACGGCTCCACCACCGCGTCCGTCACCATCGCCCTGACCAACGGCACCATCCCCGCCGGACGCACCTTCGCCGTCACCCGCACCTTCCCGAGCGGCAGCAAGTACCCGCCCGACAGCGCCCTCCGCCAGTTTGGCGACATCAAGGGCCTCTCCTCCCGCATCCTGCGCACCGACCAGCTGACCTTCAACGGCGATGACGTGATCGTCCTGCGCAAGGGCACCGCCTCCAGCCGCCCCGTGGACCGCGTCGGCCAGGTCGGCGCGAACGCCACCGGTTCCCTCTGGAGCCGCATGGCGACCGACCACACCCTCGTCCGCAATGGCACCGTCACCAACGGCACCACCTCCTCCGTCACGTCCGCCTTCGACCTCTCCGAGTGGACGGTCCTCGACAACGGCGACTTCGGCGACCTCGGCGCGCACGCCTTCACCGACCCCGACGCCGGCTACCTTCCCAGCGGCTACAGCCTCCTCCTCGACACCGGCGCCAACCTCGCCACCCCGTCCCTCGACGGCGGCATCGGCGACATCTCCTTCCTCGCCCGCGCCCAGGGCGGCGCCACCGGTGCCGACCTCAAGCTCGCGGTCGAGACCGCATCCGACGAGTACTCCACGGCCTGGACCACCGTCGCCACCGTCTCCATCCCGCTCTCCCAGACCGAATTCACCCGCTACGAATGCTCCGCCGGCAACTCCGCCCACACCGTCGTCCGCTTCCGGCACATCGCCGATTCCACGACCAACCGCATCCGGCTCGACGACATCGAAGTCGGCCGCGCCTACCGCATCAAGCGCACCGAGAACTTCGCCGGTTGGACCGACCCCGCCTACCGCACCGACGGCCTGCACAGCGTCGCCCAGTGGACCCTCGGCGGGCGCGTCGCCACCAACGGCGTCTCCGGCACGCTGGCCGCGAACCTGCCCGTGGACAGCGGCTACGTCCAGACCCCGACCTTCGACGGCGGCGTCGGCCAGATCACCTTCGCCCTCTGCCGCCCGGCCGCGAGCAACGCCGTCCAGGTGACCCTCTCCACCTCGGCCGACGGCGGCTCCACGTGGGACGAAGTCCAGACCTTCGAGTTCCCCTCCTCCGCCAAGGGCACCGTCACCAACCTCTCCGCGTGGGTCTACGTCCCCTCCAACGGCTGCGCCCGCTTCGAGTGCGCCGGCGGCACCGCGGACGCCATCCTCGACAACATCTCCATCGGCATGCCCTCCATCTCGCGCGAAGTGAACTTCGACGACCTGGTCCCCGGCTCCCAGTACCAGTCCTTCCCCTACAAGGGCTGGACCGTCACCGACACCGCCGTCAACAACTCCGCCAACGCCTATTCCGACAATTCCGGCCTCGTCCGCAACGGCGTCATCACCAGCCCCTACATCGACACCATCGGCTCCCTCTCCTTCATGTACCGCATGGGCGTCAGCAGCGGCGACAACAACGCCCGCTTCAAGGTCGAAGCCTCCCGGGACTCCAAGTCCTGGACCACCATCACCGCCGCCCTCGCCGGCACCGACGCGTGGCAGGCCTACGGCTACTGGTTCCCGACCAACTCCGCCTGGCACTATGTCCGCATCAGCCAGACCACCAAGGACAAGCGCTTCTTCATCGACGACATCTCCCTCAACGACTTCGCGCCCGTCCCGTCCGTCTCCTTCTCCTCCGCGCTCGACCCGGCCTACCCGGCCGTCCAGGAATCCTTCCGCCTGACCGCGACCGCCTACCCGCGCAACGGCGCCGAAATCCTCTCCGTCACCGGCTTCGTCAAGTACGCCGCCAGCGGCCGTTGGACCCCCCTCGAAATGACCGACGAAGGCGCCGGCGACTGGGCAAGCGGCTGGCAGCCCGGCCGCAACGGCGGCAACACCATCATCACCTACGCCACCGTCTGGTACGGCGGCGTCGGCGCCGTGCCCGGCAACCCCGGCTACGCCGTCACCAACGTCTCCACCCTCGCCACCACCGTCAAAGTCTCCTCCGTCAAGTCCGGCGAGGTCTGGATCAACGAGTTCTCCTACGCCGAACTCAAGGGCCTCGATGACTGGGGCCAGTACCACGAGTTCGTGGAAATCTGCGGCAAGGCCGGGACCGACATCGGCAACTGGAAGATCCAACTTGCCTACGCCACCACCACCAACATCGTCGCCAACACCAACCAGGCCGTCTACGCCACCTACACCATCCCCGCCGGAACCACGCTTTCCGACGATTCCAACGGCTACGGCTTCTGGCTCCTCGCGGACGAGAACGACCTCGCCTTCCCCTTCCGGGACGCCACTCTCAAGACCCTCGACCCCATCGACCCCTTGAACGTTTCCGACTGGGGCGACGACTGGGGTGACGGTTGGGACGACTGGGGCATCAACAGCCACATCCACGACGGGTCCGGCGTCATCCGCCTCCTCAACCAGTACGGCGGCGTCATGCAGTCCATCTCCTACGGCGCGTACGCCGAATCCTCCGAACGCGTCTCCGAGACCCAGGGCAGCGGCACGGACACCAACGCCATCTCCCTCCACGGCGAGGGCGGCCTGTATTCCGATTTCTCCTGGACGAAACTGGGCTTCACCCCCGGCGAAGCCAACGACGGCCAGACCCTCGACGGCAGCATCGTCACCAAGCTCATGCCCATCTGGCACGACCCGGCCCTCCATGCCGTCACGGCCGTCACCAACTTCCACCTCTTCAACCCCGTGGCGGCCGCCCAGCGCGACCCCGTCAACATCTACTTCGCGTACACGAACGCCGACTTCCCGAACTACACCCTGCTGTCCGGCACCCTCCACCACCGCCGCCAGGGGGGCGGCGCGTGGCAGACCCAGGCCAAGAACAACGACTTCCCGAACAACGCCAACCCCACCAACGGCGAAGCCTACTTCGCGTACCTGTTCATCCCGTCCTACACCTACGGCCGCTGCGACACCATGGAATACGTGATCGAGGCCTCCGCCGCCGGCTATTCCGACACCTTCCTCGGCACGGAGGACGGCACCACGTCCGTCCCCTACGAAACCCTTGCCGAAGCCCAACGGCATCCCTTCACCCACTACTTCCCGGTGGCCGACGTCATCGAAATCACGGCCTTCGAGTTCACCGGCGACGGCTCCCTCGTCATCCACACCGACGGCAACGATTCCAAGGACCGGTTCGAGAACTTCCACATCCTCTCCACGACCAACCTTCTCATGCCGCGGGGCGCCTGGGACATCCTGGAGTACCCCCGCGACTTCGACCACCAAGGCATCAACGAGACCGACACCTTCACCCTGCCCCTCCCCGACGGCCCCGCGCGCCACTTCGCCATCCAGCCCCTCGTCCACTGACCTCCCGGCTTCAAGCCGTTGTCTCACAAGCCATTTCCCACCGCGGACGCGCGGAAGCGCGTCCCTCCCCCTGGCAAGCGCCCCGGGAGGGTCGCGCTTCTGCGCGACCGTGTGGGTGGAAAACGTCTGGGAAGCCACAGAACAATTCTTTCGCATGTTTTCGGGGTAGGGCGGCGAGTCCCTTCGCCGCCGTGCGCCTGTCTTGCGCATGGATTTGCCTTCATGCCGCCCCCCTTTCGCACGGCGGCCAGGGGACTGCCCGCCCTACCCGCGGCCGGCAAAAACCTCCGTTTTCCGCCCGGTTTGCCCCCCGTCCGCCCCCATCGGAAAAAGCGCGAAAAAAATCGCGCGCGCGTGTTGATTTCGGGGGGCGCGGTTGCTACATTTCGGGGCATGGACGAGGCCGTGACATTTTTGCGCCGCAACGCACCCGCATGGGTGTCGGTGGGCGTTTGCGCACTGCTGCTGTGCGCGGCGGCCGCCGGTTGCGGCAAGGCCCGGGACGAGGCGCGCGAAGCGCGCAACCCCCTCCTGCGCAAGGCGATGGCGGCGCGCGAGGCCGAGGACCCGGAGCGCGCCATCGCCCTCTGCGAGCGCCTGCTCCGGCGGCATCCAGACAACTCCGCCGCCCACCGCGAACTGGCCCTTCTCCTCGACCACTACCGCCAGGACGCGCCCGCCGCCATCGTCCACTACCGCCGCTACCTCGAACTCCGCCCCGACTCCCCCCAGCGCGAGGCCGTCGAGGAGATGCTCCACCACTGCGAGGTCGCCTACGGCGCCCACCTCGTGCAGGCCCCCGACTCCCTCAAGCGCGAGCTGGCCGCCAAGGACGCGCGCATCCGCGAGCTGGAGCTGGAGGTGGTGCACCTGCGCGAAGCGCAGACCGGCACCGGCCCCTCCATCGCGGTCCCCCGCGCCGCCGCCGCCGCCGCCCGCGCCGCC
>JAFYAC010000153.1 GCA_017540905.1 Kiritimatiellia bacterium
CTCCCTCCCGCTCCCTTTTCGGCCTTGGCGGACTTTGCGTGAGACATTCTTCCGCCCTCCATCCGCTCTCCTTCCGCCCCGGCGCGGCAAGATGCCGCACCCCCGGAAGTGGAGTCCATGGCTGGCGAGAGATTACAGAAAACATTGGAGTTTTCGCTTGTTTTCCGCTTTCCGGAAGCCTCGCGGGCGGGACGCCTGCGCCCTGACTGCACATCCGCTTCCCTCCCTCGTTCCATGTCCGCGAAGCGGTTTTCATGGTTTTCAATGTTGGTCTTCCTCCCGCACCCCAGCCGCCCCTTTTGTTTCCTTTTTGTCCTTTTGTACAAAAGCGTCCTCCAAGCGCTCCGCGTCTCCGCGCCTCCGCGTGAGTTCTTTCCTACCGCTCTCCTCGTGCTCCCTTGGCGGACTTTGCGGACTTTGCGTGAGATATTCTTCCGCCCCCCATCCTCTCTCCATCCGCTTTAGGCGCGGCAGGATGCCGCACCTCCGGAAGTGGAGCGGAAGCTTCTGAACGAGCAGCGCGGGGATTTCGGTGGGGCGGCTTCCAGATGCGGCTCTGGATGTGCAGAAAAGAGGCCAGACCCTGCCAGGGCCCAATCCGGTGGCGCGGCGGGAAAAGGCTTGTTTTCAATGATAGAAAACGTTTTCGCAGAAATGCAGGTTCCTTCCAGGAAGTCGTCCCGTGGTTTTCCCGGAGGTACGGGGAGCGTCAGCGGGTGGAAGGGTGTGTGATGACGGCATCGCGGACGTAGGCGTAGGGACGGCCGTCTTCTTCGTATGTGTCCAGAATGCCTTCGACCTGGATGCGGCTGCCAGGCGGTGGGAAGTCGTCGGGATGGACGAGGCGGCCCAGGGGCGCGAATTCAAGCCCCTGCGCGCAGCAGGCGCCGGCGTCGGAGATGAAACAGGCATGCCGGCGCTTGGTTTCGCCTTCGGGGGCCGCCGTCGCGTAGAGGCCCGCCATCCGGATGGTCCTGCCGCGGTAGGCCAACGGGTCCAGCAGGATGTCGATGAGAAGGGAGTAGGCCATGGTACGGTTGGAATGGGTCAGGTCGATTTCGGGCTTTCCGGCAGGGGCTGACGCCTCCGCCCCGCCGGTCGCCGCCACCGCCGCGGGGCCGGGGGCGGCAATGGAGGGCCGCGTTGCGCGCGGGTGGCGGGTGGCGAGGGGCAGGGCCAGCAGGATGCCGCCCGCAACGGCCAGGCCGATGGCAAGGGGAAGGGGATGGTGTTTCATTTGCGGAGTCCTCCGGCGAGGGTGAGCACGAGGCAGGCCGCGATGTCGGCCGCGACGACGGTTGAACCGACCGGTGTGCCGGCCAGGATGGAGACCAGGATGCCTGCCAAGGCCCCCAGCACCCCCACGAGCGACGCGCACAGCAGCACGGCCCGGAAGGAGCGGAAGGCCCGCATCGCCCCCACGGCCGGGAAGACCAGCAGGGCCGTGATCAGCAGCGTCCCCACCAGCCGCATCGCCAGCACGATGACCACCGCGGACAGGACCGCCAGCAGGGTCTCCCACGCGCCGACGCGGGTGCCGGCCGCGCGCGCGAAGTCGGGTTCGAAGACGATCTCGAAGATCCGGTGCCGGAAGAGCCCGAAGAAGACCGCCACGGCCCCGGACAGGGCCCCGCACAGCCATACGTCGGACGGCGAGAGGGTCAGGATCGACGTGGACCCGAACAGGGTGGTGCAGACATCCCCCGCAACGTTGGAGCTGCCGGGAAAGACGTTCATCAGCAGGTACCCCAGCGCCATCGCCCCCACGGATAGCATCGCCAGGGCCGCATCGCCGCGGATCGCCGCCCCGCGTCCGCTGTGCAGCAGCGCGACGGCGCACAGGACCGTCAACGGCAGACTCAGCGCCAGGCGGTCGGCAAAACCCAGCGCCCCCGCCACGGCCATGGAGCCGAACGCGACGTGCGAAAGGCTGTCGCCGATGTACGAGAGCCGCCGCAGCACCAGCGTGACCCCCAGCAGCGCCGCCGCCAGCGCGACGAGCGGCCCCGCCACGAGGGCCTTCTGCACGAAGGGATAGGCGAGGTATTCGCGCAGGGTTTCGAGGAGGGCGCTCATGCCGCCCCCCCTTCCAACCCCACGCCCCGCGCCCGTCGCTGCCACGCGGCGGCGGGCGCGAAGAACGGTTCCGGCCCGAGCCCCAGCACGTGCGTCGCGTCCGCAAGGCCGCCGGGCAGGTCGTGGGTGACCGACAGGACCGCGCGGCCTTCGCGCCGCAGGTCGGCGAGGGTGCGGTAGAGGTCGGCCGCGGCGCCGGGGTCGAGGCCGCTGACCGGTTCGTCGAGCACCAGCAGCCGCCGACCCGCGCAGAGCGCTCGCGCGAGCCGTACCCGCTGGCGCTGCCCGCCCGAAAGTTCGCGGAAGGGCCGCCCCGCCAGCTCTTGCGCGCCGAACCGCGCCAGCGCTTCCTCCGCGAGCCGCCGTTCGGCCCGCGAGAACCACGGCCGCAGCCCGCGCAGGGCCTGGCAGCCGGAGAGGACGACTTCGCGCGCCGTCGCGGGAACTCCCGCGTGCGCGGGGTTGGATTGGGGCAGGTAGCCGATGTCGCCCGGCCGCAGGGACGGATCGGACGCGATCCGCCCCGCGAGCGGGGGCTGGAGGCCGAGCAGGGTGCGCAACAGCGTGGACTTGCCGGCACCGTTGCCGCCGACGACGCACACGCCGTCGCCGGGGCCCACCGCGAAGGCAATTCCGCGGGCCACCACGCGCGTGCCGTGGCCGATGGAGAGATTCTCCGCACGGATGAGAGGGGGTTGCATGTCCGGGTCCTTTCGTGAAGGAGGGGGCTGGGGGACAAAGGGAAAGCGCCGCGGGGCCACGGCCTTGACTGCGCGCCCCGCGGCGCGGCTCACTGCAGGGCTTCCGCGAGGGCGGAAAGATTGTCCTGCATCGTGCCGAGGTACGTCTTGCCGGCGGCCGCGGCGCCGCCGGTCACCGACTGGAGCGAGTCGAACTCCACGATCCGCTGGTCGCGCGAGCGGGTGGCCGCGCGCACCGTTTCCGCGATGCGGCGGTCGCCGCCCTCGAGCACCATCAGCGCCCGGGCGCCGGTTTCGTCCGCCTTCGCGGCGAGGAAGCGCACCATCTTGAAGCTCGCCTCCGTCTCCGCCGAACAGCCCGGGAACGCCGCGAAGCATTCCAGTCCGTAGTCGTCCGCCAGGTAGCGCAACGGGAAGCGGTCCGCCACCACCAGCGTCCGGCGCGGCGCGGCGGCCACGGCCTCCCGGTACTCCGCGTCCAGTCCCGCGAGACGCGCGCGGTAGGCCCCGGCATTCGCCCGGAAGGCCCCGGCGCGGGCCGGGTCCAGCTCCGAGAGCGAATCCGCAATCGCCCCCACCAGGCGCGAGGCCAGCCGCAGCGAAAGCCAGACATGCTCGTCCAGCTCCACCTCCTCTTCCTCCCCGCCATCGTGGTCGGGGTCCTCCCCGTGGCCGTGGCCGGCATCGTGGTCGCCGTCCCCGTCATCGTCATCGTGGTCCGCGTCGTGGCCGTGGTGGTGGGGTTCCTCCTCCTCCATGCCTTCGAGCAACTCCTCCGCCTTGGCCGAGTCGCCCAGCGCGGCGAGCAAGTCCAGCACCCGGCGCCCCTCCCGAGGTGCCGCCGCGAGTGCCGGGGCCACCCACGCGTCCGATTCCCCGCCCACGTGCAGGAACAAATCGCATTCCGCGATCTCCCTCAAGTCCGTGGCGGTGGGCTGGTAACTGTGCAAATCCACGCCGCTGTCCAGCAGCAGCGTCACCTGCGCGTCGGGGGCGGCCTGTCCGAGCACCTCGCGTGCCCAGTCCCAGACCGGGAAGATCGTCGCGACGATCTTCAGGGGGCGGGGAGGCGGCGCGGCCTCCTCCGCGATGGCGGCACACGCGCCGCCGGCGAGAAACGCCGCAAACACCGCGGCGCCCGCAATACGATGGATATGATACATGGGTCTCCTGTGAATTCGTTCAATGTGCACCGGCCGTTGCACACCGTGCGCAACGGCCAACCCCGGGGCGGATGCATCGCCGCGGGATGGGGAATCCTGCGGCCCGCGCCGCCTCACAGGTCGAGACGCACGTTGAGGGAGACCAAGCTCGCCGCCGTTGCCGGGCGGCCCGGCAGGACCGCGCACGCCACCGCCGCCACCCGCCCCGGCACCACCGTGCAGGGGATGGGAGACCGGGCCATGCCGAACGATTGGAGAAGAGATTCGCAGGCCGCCATCAAAGCGCATTCCGGGCAACCGTGGCCCTGGCACTCGTGATCCGCCGCATGCACGATTCCCGCCACCGAGAACACCCACGCCAGCACCGCCAGCGCCAGCAACGCCCCCGCCAGCACCCGGCGGCCCCGTACGCCGAGGAGCCTGCAGCATCCCCCCCGGCCCGCCCGGCCGCCCGGCCGCCCCCCGTACGGGCGGTCCCTGGGGCTGTCGTGCGTCATGACCTGGAAACATTGCATGTCTCCGGATACTGGACCATGGCCTTTCCTGCGTCAAGCGACTTCCGCCCCGCCCTTCCCTGCAGGGAAGCGGAGGCAATCAAGGGGCAGCTCCGGGACAGGGCGCTCCCTTCCAAGCCATCCAAGACCGCGGCGTTCGGGACATTCCTGTAGCGTTCCTCCGCCCGCCCCCCTCCCGCCCTTCATCCGCTTTGGCGCGGCAGGATGCCGCGGCGCCCTTCGGGCGCAGTGACAAGTGAAAAGTGAAAAGTGACAAGATGCGGTGCGGCCTGTCGGCCGCGCATTTTCCTCCGGCGCGGCAGGATGCCGCACCCCCGGAAGTGGCGCGGAAGCTTCCGAACGAGCGGCGCGGGGATTTCGGCGGGGCGGCTTCTAGGTGCGGCGCTGGATGTGAGATTACAGAAAACACTGGCGTTTTCGCTTGTTTTCCGCTTTTCGGACGCTTCGCGGGCGGGACGCCCGCGCCCAGACTGTCCATCCGCTTTCCTCCCGCTTTCCATGTCCGCGAAGCGGTTTTCATGCTTTTCAATGTTGGCCTTCTTCCCGCACTCCAGCCGCCCTTTTGTTTCCTTTTTGTCCTTTTGTGCAAAAGCGTCCTCCAAGCCCTTCGCGCCTCCGCGGCTCCGCGTGAGTTCTTTCCTCCCGCACTCCCTCCCGCTCCCTTTTCGGCCTTGGCGGACTTTGCGTGAGACATTCTTCCGCCCTCCATCCGCTCTCCTTCCGCCCCGGCGCGGCAAGATGCCGCACCCCCGGAAGTGGAGTCCATGGCTGGCGAGAGATTACAGAAA
>JAFYAC010000034.1 GCA_017540905.1 Kiritimatiellia bacterium
CACTGTCAATCGGTGGTCCTCGGCGACTACACGGTGAACGCGGATCCAACCCGACTGGACGCGACGGCAAGCGCTTTCGCCCGCTTCCTCCGCGAAAAAGACCTGCCGCCGAAGCTCGCCGCCCACCGCGACCGCTTCCTCTGCCGTCTCGCCGAAGCCACGCCCACCACCTGACGGCGGGGCAAGGGAACGGCGGAACGGCGCACCGCGCGCTTTGGGGTTGCGCGGGGGACGGCGGTTGTGCCATTTTAGCGGTCGAGGCAACGGGTGGACGGTGTGTCCGGCCGGTTGCCGGTGTGTTGCAAAACGAACCAACACGAGGAACGAACCATGACGTTTTCCGACATCGTCGCCGCCCTCTCCAAGGAACTGGGCACCGAAATCGAAACCGAAGGGGCTGTGTGCGCCATACGGGCCGGGGCGGAGGACGGGACCTCCGTCACGGTCATCCTGCACGGGCTCGACGAATGCGGGGCCGTCCTCCTCGCCGCCGACATCGGCGAGCCGCCCCCCGAAGGCCGCGACCGCCTCCTGCCCGTACTCCTCGAAGCCAACGACCTGTTCCGCGACACGGCGGGCGCCACCCTTTCGCTGGACCCCGACCGCGGCCGCATCCGCCTCCAGCGCACCATCCCGACCGACACCCTCGCGCAGGGCGGCGTCGGGATCGCTTTCGCGGCCTTCGCCGACACCGCCGCCGCCTGGCGGCAGCTCGTGGCCGACTTCCGCGCCGCGCCCCCCGCGCCCCCCGCCGCGGAAGCCGCGGACGGGGACCTGCCGCCCGACCCCGGGCTTTTCGCGTAACCTTTCCCGCCGCCGCGTGTGGACCGGGCAAAGAAACCCAGCCCCAAGGAGGACCCCATGCCCCATCTCAACCGAGCCGTCGACGATCCGCTGATGCCCCGCGACAACTACAAACCCTATTCCCACATCGCCGCCGCGGTCGGCGAAGTGGATCCCGACAAGACCCTCGACCTCCACAAGCTGCACTTCTCCCTGGACGACTTCCAGAAGCTTTCCAAGGGCACCTACAACGCCGGCGAGTTCCGCATCACGGATTCCGGCAAGCTCGACATCGTCAACAACCACAAGACCTGGACGCTCTTCAACCACAAGGCCGTCGACGGCCCGGACTCCTACGCCATCCGCGTCGCCTTCGCCAAGGCGATGGCGGCCGGCGGCCTCGGCAAAAACGCCATGAAGGCCGTCCGCGAGGCCCTCGGCAAAGGCCCCGGCTACACCATGCGCAGCGTCAAGGCCATGACGCCGCTCTCCCGGAAGGAAGTCCGCGAGCTCATCGACGCCAACATCGCCACCCTCAACGCCGGGCGCGAGCCGGACAGGCAGCTCAGGACCTACGACCAGCTCCACGCCCGCTATTCCCCGGAGGAAAAGCGGGACATCGCCGCCGCCCGCGAGGAAATCAACCGCACCGGCAGCGCCCCCAAGGTCCATCTCAGCACCGAACTGTCGGACGTCATCTTCGTCACCAAAGCGCCCCCCCCTTCGACGGCCTGTCCAAGGCGGACGCCGAGGACTACCTCGAGTTCATCGACGAACTCTCCACCGCCATCGACAGCCTCCTGGACCAGGACGCCCTTTACGACTGGAGGCGCGAGAACCGCACCGAATACAAGGTGACCGTCATGGGCGGCGCCAACGGCATGGCCATCGCCCTCGCCGGCGGGCACGTCGTCTTCGAAACGCTCGCCGACGGCAAACGCTCGCGCATCGACTTCGGCTTCACCCCCGAAAAGCTCCCGGCGCGGCTCGACCGCGCCCAGGCAATGCTCAACGAAATCGCGAACCTCGAAGTCGACGGAACCATCGTCCGCGGGCTTGTCCCGAATGCTGATCAGACAAGCTTCTCGTCCCCTCAGAAAGACAAATCTCCGCTGTGAAATGCGCGTTTCTGTCCGTGCCTGCGGCGCAAACACGGAGCGCGCGGGGGTGTGAGACACGGAGGTTGCCGGAAGGGGGCTTCGCTCCGACGGCATCTTTCCGTTCTCTGTCTTGGCCTCCGGCAAAGTGTTTGGAGTGTGTTTTCGGAGCGTAGCCCCCCCTCCGGCAAACTCCACCTCCCCAAACCCTCCGTGCCTCCTTCCTCCGTCCCCTCCGTGTTTCGCGCCGCGAGCCTGTTTCCAAAGAATAATCCTTGCCTGATCGGCATTCGGGCTTGTCCCATGTGTGGACGAAGCTTGTCTGATCAGCATTCGGGACTGCCCGTCCTACCCGCGTCGGGTGGTTTTCATGAAGATGAATGTGGTTGAAAATGGAAGGAATTGGCAATGTTTTCTGTGATTGCAAATGTGGGCGGCAGATGCGGCTGGAATTCGCACCTCCCCAAAAAACCGTTTGTTCGTGCGCGGCGGGGGCGGGCGTGGGAAAAACGCGGGAGTGCGGTAACCTTGCCGGCCGCCGCGTGTAGACCGGGCGGAACAACCCAACGGATCCAGGAGAAAAAACCATGCCACTGCCGAACGTGAACATCAAGAGCGTGCCGATGGACTATTTCCTCCGCGGCGTCGAAGCCGCCCAGCCCCAGGGCGCCCCGCAGGCGCAGGCCGCCGGGCAGCAGGCCCCCCAGGTGCAGCAGCAACAGCAGCAGGCGCATCCCGCCGGCAAGATGGTCGCCCAGCTCGACGTGCTCCTCCTCAAGGCCGCCCGGAACGGTACCGTCAGCCTCACCGGGAACAAGGTCAGGCACACGTTCCAGAAGCTCGTCGACGACGGCGCCCTCGACACCGATTCGCTCAAGGCCCTCGAAAAGGCCGGCACCACCGCCGCCAAGACCTTCAAGGCCCTCTCCAACTTCACCGGGCAGCAGCTCGCGGCGGCCATCGACGGGGAAGGGCACATCGACGGGACCTCCACCCCCGCCGGCAAGGCCGTGGCCGCCGCCATCCAGGCCCAGGAGGACCTCTCGGACCTGCTCGCGCAGCTCGCCAAGGGCCTCGACGCCCTCGTCCGCCACGACGCGGAGATGCGGGAGGCGAATCCGCAGTACCGGGGCGTGGACGCGAAGGCCCACGCCGAAATCAACGACTTCCGGCTGCTCTGCGACCGCCGCGCGTCGGAAATCGCCGCGCTGACCCGCCAGATGCGGGCATTCGCGCTGAATCTCGCCGCCAACGGCCAGAACGCCGACCCCAACATCGCCGCCATCCTCAAGGCCAAGGTCTCCTCGCTGCTGCCGCGCCAGGCCATCGCGGTGCACGGGACCCCGGACGCCCTCGCCACGGTCAACCAGGAGGTCGCCGCCCGCCTGCGCCCCGTCGCCGAGAAGATCGACGCCTTCCGCCGCAACCCCACGGCCACCATCGTCAAGCGCGACCTCGAAGCCCTCCAGACCGACATCGCCACGATGAAGGCGGCCCTCCAGGACATGCGCCGGAACGGCGTGGCGGTCCAAGGCGGCCGCATGGTGGTCCCCAAGGACATCCTCAAGGCCCTCGAAAACGAGGTCGCCCGCACCGAGGCGCTCTTCCAGACCGCCCGCAGGGAAGTGCGGGGGACGATCATCCGCAACTACCTCTCGACCGCGATGCACCTCTACAACCAGGACCCCTTCCTGGAAGCCGCCTGCCGCCGGTGGAGCCAGAGGGTCGGCACGATGCTGGACCGCCGCAACGAGTTCATGGTGGCGATGGACCACCTCGCCGACGCCGTGCTCGACCCCGCCAAGACGACCGAACAGCTCAACGCCCTCGCCACCACGCTCTGCCAGAAGGCCACGAGCCTCTACAACGCCGCGATCGAGGTTCCGAAGCAGTTTCCCCCCGCCCAACAGAACTTCGCCGACATGGTCCAGCACATCAAGGGCGTCACGGTCATGGTCGCCGAATTCGTGGACATCATCTGCAAGCTCCGCGCCGCCGACCGCTTCTTCACCGGCGCGGAGGCGATGGCGGTGTTCAAGGGCGAGCTCTCCGTCTCGTCGGTCGTCGAGGCCCGCGCGCGCGGCCTGCAGGACTCGGACGTGGACCCGGCCAACGAGGACGCCAACATCGTCTCGGACCGCCCCCTCGCCACCGGCTCCGGCGGCACGGTCTACGAGCTGGAGCGCGCCGACGGCACGCCCGTCATCTTCAAGGGCGAGACGGACAGCCGCACCGGGCTCGACTCCACCGCCGTGGGCGGCGGCGCGAACTTCGACCCGCTGCAGAAGACCTTCAACCTCAACTTCGCCTCCAAGAAGGCGGCCGAAGCCCTGGGCATGGGCGGGCTGATCGTCCGCTACTCCGCCGGCGTCCACAACGGCGTCTTCGGCTTCTACATGGAGAAGGCCCGGGGCGCCACCGCCAAGGATTGGCTCGCCGGCCGCTACTCCCCCGACGACGGCCTCACCGCCGACGAAGTCCGCAAGCTCCCCGCCCACGAGGCCCGGCGGGTCAAGGGCGAAATCAAGCGCCAGCTCAACCGCCTGCAGTGGCTCGACCTCGTGACCGGCCAGGCGGACCGCCACGAATGCAACTACTTCATCCACGTCGACCGCACGACCCACGCCGTCACCGTCAAGGGCATCGACAACGACGCCGGCTACTCCCAGTACCGCACCGGCGCGATGAAATGGACCTTCGACAAAAGCCGCTCCAACGTCTTGCGCTCGCAGGTGGCGGAAATCGCCAAAAAGATCGACCCCGCCAACGAACAAGCCCTCGCCCAGCGCCTCCTCCAGGACCCCGGCATCGTCAAACGGCTCAACGGCACCCTCGACGTCGACGCCCCGCGGCTCGCCGACAAGACCCTCACCCTCGCGGTCACGCGCGTGACGGGCGCCCAGACCCTGGCCATCCCGGACAAGATCGACCGCGAAGCCTACGACGCCATCGTCGCCCTCAAGGAAGGCCCGCGGCGCCAGGCCTACCTCGACTCCATCCGCCCGCGCCTCTCGGAAGCCAGCTACAACGCGGCCGTCAGCCGCCTGGACGACGTCATCGCCCAAGCCGAACGCCTCCGCGCCGAGAACAAGGTCGTCGACACCGACGCCTGGGCCGACGTGCAGGAAACGCCCCGCGGCAGCGGCAAGCTCGCCGCCCGCAAACTCGACAACACGGAAAAGTGCATCGGCGGCGACATCGCCAAGGAAGCCCGCCGCGCCTACTGCCCCTCCATCTACGCCCGCGACGGCTTCGAAAAACTCTTCCGCTGACAACCCCGCCCGCCGGAGGGACAGGACACGATGGACATCCAGACGGTCGGAACGGATGCTTTCGAGATGGACTGCGTCCGGTTCGGGAACGGGCCGCGGCCTTTCGTGATCCTGCCGGGGCTCGCCGTGCAGAGCGTGCTGGCGTCGGCGGATGCGGTCGCGGCGGCGTACAAACCGTTCACGGAGGATTTCACCGTCTGGCTGTTCGACCCGCGCAAGGACCTCCCTCCGGGGTACGCCGTGCGGGACATGTCGCGGGACACCGCCGCGGCCATGCGGTTCCCGGGACGACCGCGTGTTCGGGGATGGTGCCGCCGTCGAAATCGCGTCGGCAATCCCCGGTGCCGGACTGCACCTGTACGACGGCCACGGCCACGCCCTCTACGACACCGCGCCCGATTTCGGCGCCCGGATGCTGGAGTTCTTCCGTCGGGCATGAACACGGCCGGGGAATGCGGGGGAAGTTTTTGCGGGAGCGTTGCGGAAGAGGGCGGCAGGGTGGATTCCGGGCGCGGAAAAGTTTTCGGTTCTTCGGAAATGATAGTGGGCGGGGAGGATGGCCGAGAGAGCGTGGAGAGATATTTGGGAGAATGGAGAGCGCGCGAGCATTCGCCCCCCTCCGAGAGGGGGGTGCCGCCCGCAGGAAGATGGCTTATGGATTGCGAGTGCGGAGCGGAAGGAAAGGGCGGCGGGGGGAGTACTGCGGGGGGCCGTGGATGCAGGCTTTCGCATGGTCCATCCGCGGAGGGATTGATTCTTTTGTTGCGGTGTAAAGTCGCGCTTGCCGCGACGGCCGACCGCAGTACTCCCCCCGTCGCGGCCCCTGCCGCTTGTCGTTTGCCATGCATCCGCCATCCATTCATGGCCGCGCCACCCCCCTCTCGGAGGGGGGAGTGTCCTGTCGCCCCCCTTGTGCCTTGCATTCGTGGGATTCCGGAGGTGGTTCCACTATAATCCTCGAAGAACCAAGTTTTGACTTTGCGATGTACTACGGGGCGGCGCGGAGGCGGGACAGGAGGGCGGCGGCGGCGGGGGAGAGGGGATGGCCCTGTTTCCAGGCGAGGTAAACGTCGCTTTCGAGGGCGGGGCGGAAGGGGCGGAAGACCAGGTGGCGGGCGAAGGCGGAGGGTTGGACGCCGTCGATGCAGACCGCCGCGCCAAGGCCCGAGGAGACCAGCGCCAGGGCGTTGTAGGCGAGGTTGTAGGTCGCGGCGACGTCGAGGGTGGAGATGTCGCGGCCCAGCCAGCCGGAGAGGAATTCGGTGACGAACATCTGCCGCGAGACGAGGATGGGGATGCCCGCGAGGTGCTTCGGTGCGATGAATCGGCGCGCCGCGAGGGGTGAATCGGCGCGCAGGTAGAGGCCCCAGCGGTGGACGTGCGGGAGGACGAGGTAGTCGTAGCCGGGGATGCGCCCGGGGCCGACGAACAGGGCGAGGTCCAGGACGCCCGCGCGGACGGCTTCGTCGATCTGCTCGCCGTTGCCGGAGGTGACGGTGATTTTGAGGTTCGGGTTCCCCGCGCGCAGGGCGGCGGCGGCACGCGCGACGGCGGCAAAGGCCGGGGTTTCGCCCGCGCCGATGGCGAGGGTGCCGGTGAGTCCGGCGGCGGCGGCGGCGCGGAGGTCGTCGCGGGTGCGGTCGGCGAGGGCGACGATGTCGTCGGCACGGCGCAGGAGCATCGAGCCGCGCGCGGTGGGTTCGACGCCACGGGCGCGGCGGACGAGGAGGGGGCCGCCGAGTTCGTCTTCGAGCTCGCGCAGCTGCATGGAGAGGGCGGGCTGGGAGATGTGCAAGGCGGCGGCGGCGCGGGTGACGTTCCCGGCCCGCACGATGGCGGCGAAGTTTCGTAGGGTGCGGATTTCCATGGCGCAGGGCATCGTGGCACGGGGAGGGGGGGATAAGCAAACCAAATCGGGATGAGGGTGCAATTGGCAGGGGAGATGGACGGGAGGGGCGGGCGGCACGGGGGCCGCCCTGCGGGACAGGGACAGGGGAGGCAACGCGATGGGGGGCAGCTCAATCGGGGCGGTGTCCCGGTTGTGCAGCGGCGGCCCCGTCCGCCGCGGAGGGGCACAGCGCGGCCAGGAGGAGGTCCCCCATTTCGTGGCAACGGCGGTGGAGGGTGGCGTTGTCGGGGCGGGCGGCCTGCGGGGGCCAGAGGGAGAGGAAGAGCATCCGCCCCGCGGCGCAGAGGGCCTCCTTGGCGCGGGTGGGGTGCCAGCGGGCGGAAAAGCCTTCGGGGGAGAGGACCACGAGGGCGCCGCCCGCCTTGTGGATGGCGTTGCCGCAGGCTTTTTCGCAGGAGCTGAGGAAGGTTCCGACGCCCGCGCCTCCGGGGCCCGTGCGAGAGGCACGGAGAAGGGCGGCGCGCCATTCGGGGCCGTCCTCCGCCCAAGAGCGGGAGCAGCGGAAGGGCTCCAGCACCGGCAACCGCAGGAGGGCAGGGTTGCCGTAGGCGTGCCAGTCGCGTCCGGCGAAGGCGAGGGTTCCGGGTCGGGTGAAGTAGCGCCGGTTTTCGCGGCGGCGCCAGGCGCGTTCGGGGTTCTCGCGGATGTACAGCGAGAAGGCGGCGAGCTGGCCGCGGCGGAGGACGATCCAGTCGTGCCAGGAGGGGTCGAAGATCGGCGGCACGGGGGCCGCCTTGCTGGACGGGGACAATGGGGAGGACGGGGGCGGGGCGGGGAGGGACCAGTAGGCGCGGGCGAGGGCGCGTTCGAGTTGCCAGACATAGGTGCCGAGGGGGAGGCGGTCGGGGATGTTCTCGATTTTCAGCAGCAGGTGGATGTGGTCGGGCATCACGGCGAAGGCCTTGACGGGCGCGAGGCCGCGCAGGGTTTCGTGGAAGGAGCGGATCGTGCGGGAAAGGGCGCGGGTGGTGTCGTGGGGGGCGAGCCAGCGGGGGCGGCCCGGGGCGTCGGGGGGCGGGGGCGCGCCGGGCGGCGCGAGGAAGGCGAAGTCGGGGAGGCCGGGACGCTTCTTCAGCGTGACCATGTAGTAGAGGGGTTGGCGGTAGTCGAAGCCGGGGAGCCTACCCATGGGTGGCTCCTTGCGGGCGGGAGAGCCGAATGCGCGCGGTATTGGCTGGATGGGGGGAGTGCATGGGGGGCATCGGAGTGTAGGGGGGATGCGAGCTTGTTTTTCGGCCGGGCGGCACGGGGGCCGCCCTGCGGGGATGGGGACAGGGGGCGCGATGCATCAGGAAAACAAATGGCTTGCGATTGAAAATCGGTATTTGTGATTGCACGGGGGTTTTGCGATGCTCCTTTCCTGCCGGGCGGGGCGGATCCCGCCGCGGCGACAGGACAAACCCGAAGGAGTACCGCCATGAACAAGAGCATCGCCACCCTCGCCACAGCCGCCTGCGCGGCGTTCGCCGCTTCCGCTTCCGCCCTGGAGCTGACGCAGGAATGGGACAAGACGTTCCCGCTCTCCGACAAGGTCGAGCACACCAAGATCACCTTCAAAAATCGCTACGGCATCGAGCTGGCCGCCGACGTCTACAAGCCCAAGGGGGCGGAAGGCCCGTTCGCGGCGGTCGCCGTCAGCGGCCCCTTCGGCGCGGTCAAGGAGCAGTCGAGCGGGCTCTACGCGCAGCACCTGGCGGAGAACGGGTTCCTCGCGATCGCCTTCGACCCGTCCTTCACCGGCGAGAGCGGCGGCGAGCCGCGCCGCATGGCCAGCCCCGACCTCAACACGGAGGACTTCCTCGCCGCCGTGGACTGCCTTTCGGTGCGGCCGGACGTGGACTCGGAGCGGATCGGCATCCTGGGCATCTGCGGCTTCGGCGGGATGGCGGTGAACGCCGCGGCGCTCGACCCGCGCATCAAGGCGACCGTCGCCATGACGATGTACGACATGACGAAGGTCACGCGCGAGGGCTACTTCGGCTCCGACGACACGACCGCCAAGCGCATGGCCGCGCGCCGCGCCATGGCCGCCCAGCGCACCGAGGACTACCGCAACGGCACCTACAAGCGCGCCGGCGGCGTGGTCGATCCGCTGCCCGACGACGCCCCGTGGTTCGTCAAGGACTACCACGCCTACTACAAGACGCCGCGCGGCTTCCATCCCCGCAGCGGCAACTCGACCGACGGCTGGAACGCCACCGGCTGCCAGTCCTTCCTCAACATGCCGCTGCTCTCCTACGCGCACGAAATCGAGACGCCCGTCCTGCTGGTCCACGGCGAAAAGGCCCACAGCCGCTACTTCAGCGAGTACGCGTTCGAAAAGATGACCGGCCTCTCCGTCCGCGGCGAAAGCGCCAAAGCCGGCAACAAGGAACTGCTGATCATCCCCGGCGCCTCCCACGTGGACCTCTACGACGATGTCGCGGGAGTGATTCCCCACGACCGCATCGCGGCGTTCTTCCGGGACAACCTCAAGTGAAGGCTCACACAGAGGCTCAGAGGCACGGAGGAGGGAGAAAATGACCGAAAATGAAATCAGCGGCGACGTGCTGGACGCGGCCATCAAAATCCACAAGCAATTCGGACCGGGGTTGCTGGAATCCGTTTACGAAACGCTGCTGGCCATCGAATTGCGCAAACGCGGGCACACGGTCGAGACGCAGCAACCGGTTTCGTTCGAATACGAGGGCGTCCGCATCGACAACGCATTCCGGCTGGACATGCTCGTGGACGGCAAGGTGGTGGTCGAACTCAAATCGACCGAACAGATGCACCCGGTGTTCGCAAAACAGGTCAAAACCTACCTGGTCATCCTGAACCTCCATTTGGGTCTCGTCGTCAATTTCGGGCTGGCGACGGTCAAAGACGGCTTTGTCCGAATCGTCAACGGATACAACTGACCTCTCCGTGTCTCCGTGTCTCTGTGTGAGAAACCAAGGACCCCCGCCATGGGCAAGAACATCCTCATCATTTCCGCCTCCGGCCGCAAGGGCGGCAACAGCGACCTCCTGTGCGACCAGTTCGCCAAGGGCGCGCGCGAGGCCGGGCACGCCGTCGAGAAGGTGCGCCTCGCCGAGAAAACCATCGGCTACTGCACCGGCTGCTACGCTTGCCAGAAGCTCCACAAGTGCATCCAGAATGACGACGCCAACGAGCTCGTCGAGAAGATGCTCGCCGCCGACGCCATCGTCCTGGCGACGCCCGTCTATTTCTACTCCATGAACGCCCAGCTCAAGGCGCTCATCGACCGAACCGTCTCCCGCTGGGACGACTTCGGCCGCTTCAAGGGCACCGAGTTCTGGCTCGTCGTGACGGCGGCCGACGAAGACAAGTCCATGATGGACGCGACCCTCGCAGGCCTGCGCGGCTTCATGCGCGACTGCATGGAAGGCAGCATCGAGCGCGGAGTCCTCTACGGCACCGGCGCCTACGAAAAAGGCGCCGTCAAGAATCTCCCCGTCTTCCAAGAAGCCTACGAAGCCGGAAAGAACGCCTGAGCCTTCCCGCCCATCCGTCCCCAAAAATCTCCCTCTCCCTCCCGCACACACGGTAGTGTAGTGGAGACCTCCGAGCAAAAACTTGGGAAACTCGGGGGCTTTACCCTCGAATATGGAAACTTGGGGTAAAATGCGGTGACGCGCAGAAACGAGTGCCGAGTTTGGGGGGCGGCCTGCCGACCGCACCATCCCCTCCTCGGCAAGATGCCGCCCCCCCCGGAAGCCCCGCATGACTTGTTGCAAAACTGCCGCGCCACCTCCGGAGGTGCGGCTTCCAGCCGCGCCCATTCCCTGCCATCCCGCCCGCGCCAGCGGGCTCACCGCATCCCGTCCCCCGTCACGCGGGGGCTCAAAGGCGGGAAGGGGCGGTGGCGGCGAGGTGGGCGGAGGCAAAGGCCCAGTGGAGGTTGTAGCCGCCGGTGGGGCCGGCGACGTCGAGGATTTCGCCGGCGAAGGAGAGGGTCGGGTGGAGGCGGCTGGCGAGGGTCTTGGGATTGACTTCGGGGAGGTATACGCCGCCGGACGTGACCATGCTTTCGGCGAAGGTGGCGGTGCGGGTGACGGTCAGGGGGAGGGCGCAGAGGGCGGTGGCGAGCCGGTCGGCGGCGGAGGCGGCAAGGCGGGCTGCGGGGGTGTCGGGCGAAACGCCGGCGAGGGACAGCATCGCATCGGCGAGCCTCTGGGGGAGGGGCGGCGCGAAGGCGCGGCGGAGGGGACGGGCCCCGTCGGTGCGGTGCAGGGCGTCGAGGAGGGCGCGGAATTTGTCGCGGGGGGCGGGGAGGACGGCGAGATAAAGGGTGAACGGGTCGGTGTGCGCGAGGGCGCGGGAGAGGGCGGCGGAGATGTCGAGGGCGGCGGGGCCGGAAAGTCCGCGGTGGGTGAAGAGGAGGGGACCGCGGGATTCGCGCAGGAGTCGTTGGGGCATGGCCAGGCGCAGGGCGGCGTCGGGGAGGGATACGCCGGCAAGGGCCGGTATCCAGGGGGCATCTTCGACGAGTACGGGCGCAAGGCCGGGCACGGGGGCGACGATGCGGTGGTCCAGCGCGCGGGCGAGGGCGAATCCAGAGCCGTCGGAGCCGAGGGCGGGCGCGGACTGGCCGCCGGCCGCGAGGAGGACGCGGCGGGCGGCGAGCGGACAGGGGGAAGAAGCGAAAAAAGCCCGCCAACAGGGAGATTCGGCGGAATCGGTTTTTTCGATGGAATCGCTTGAACCGGGTGGCTCCAAGCGGCAGACGGCGGCCCCCATGCGGAACTCGACCCCGGCCCGGCGCGCGGCGGCGGCGAGGGCGTCGCGCACGGCGGGGGCGGACTGGGAGGCGGGGTAGATGCCGCCGCCGGGTTCGACGACGGTCGGCACGCCGATGCCCCGGAAGAAGGCCCGCAGGGCCGTCGGCGGGAAGGCGCGGATGGCGGGCGCGACGAAGCGGTCGGAGGGAGCGAAGGCGCGGACGAGGTCGTCGGGGTGGAGGTCGCGCGAAAGGTTGCCGCGGCCGCCGCCTGTCACGGCGAGCTTGGCGCCGGGCCCGTCCATGCGGTCGGCGACGACGACGCGCGCGGCGGGATTGCGCCGCTTGAAGGCGAGCGCGGCGGTCAGTCCGGCGGGACCGGCGCCGATGGCGAGCAGGTCGGCGGGGGCACTCACTCGCCGAGGGCGCGCTCGAGGGCGAGGATGGCGTAGGAGGTCACGAGCGTGGGGTCGGCTTCCCACCAGCGGTTGTTGGTGTTGACCCAGTGGCCGTCGTCGTGCTGGAGGGAGAGGATCTTGCGGACCACGGCTTCGCGCCAGGCGACGGTGGTGCCGTCGGGGAGCGTGACGAGGTCGTCGCCGAAGGCGTCCAGGCATTTGACGAGGACGGTGTAGAAGTAATAGAGGCCTTCGGGGCCCTGGCCGGGGTTCTCGTCGAGGGTCCAGTGCTTGGCGGCCCAGTCCTGCGCGGCGAGGACGCGCGGATCGTCCTTGGAGACGTTGGCGTAGATGAGGGAGAGGAGGCCGGCGTAGGTCATGCTGCCGTAGGAGCGGAGGGCGATCTTGGGTTCGGCGGCAGGGGCGGGGGCGGCCTCGGGAGCGGCTTCGGCGCGCGGGGGCGGCGCAGGGCGGTCGGGGGGAAGCTGGAAGGAGTCGGAGGATTCGGGTGCGCGGGGGGCGGGACCGGGCTGTGCGCCGTCGGCGGGCGGCGGCGGCATGCCGGGGCGTCCGGGACCACCCATTCCGGGGCGTCCGGGACCTCCGGCCCCTCCGGGACGTCCAGGGCCCGTGCCGCGGGCGGGGCCGGCGCCGGGGGTGTAGACGAAGCCGCCCTGGTCGTCGGGGTCGTCGCTGGCCCAGGCGTTGGTGTTGACCGAGGGGAGGTTCTGGACCTGCGCGAGGAAGTCCTGGACGGCGGTCCAGTCGAGGTCGGCGCGCGGGTCGCCGGCGGCGCGGAGGTCTTCGAGGTCTTCGGTGGCGCGCATGGCGTCGTAGACCATGGCGGAGTTGGAGAGGTCGGCGTAGGGGCGCGGCTGGTTGGGATCGTAGCCGATGCCGCCGCGGACGGGGCCGTCGGCGTACTGGGTGCCGGCGAGGAAGGTGCGAGCGCGCTGCAGGACGGGCACGAGGTCGGGCCGCCCGAGGGCGTGGAGGGAGGAGAGGCAGACGGCGGTGTTGTAGTTGGCGAGGCCGCCGCCGCGGCGTCCGGGCTCGGGCGGGCACCAGATGCCGCCGTCGGGTTGCGCGTTGGAGAGCACGAAGGCCGTCGCGCGGGCGATGTCCTCGGAATAGGCTTCGGGCGCGGTTGCGTGGAGGGCGTGGAGGGCGAGCGCGGTCATGGCCGGGGCCTCGGGCATGCCCCAGGCGCCGTCTTCCTGCTGGCGGGCGGCGAGCCAGACGGCACCGCGGTCCATGGCGTCGCGGGCGCGCTCTTCGAGTTCGTAGGGGACGGCGGCCCGGAGGGTCGCGGGGAGGGCGGCGGCCGCGGACAGGGCGGCGGCCAGCAGGACGGTGCGGATGCGGGGCGTCATCATGTGGTTTCCTCTTTCTTTGTGCCGCGCGCGGGGCGGCGGCGGAATGCGGGACGCACTATACACGAAACCCCACGCTTTGCCACCAAAGTTCGCGTCCGCGGGGGGGCTCTGGAAAATGCCTGTTCCCGTTTCGGCCTGCGGCACAAACACGGAGCGCGCGGAGGTAAGGAGACACGGAGGTTGCCGGGAGGGGGCTTCGCTCCGGCGGCATCCCTTCTTTCCCTGTCTTGGCCACCGGAAAAGAGTTTGGAGTGCGTTTTCGGAGCGTGGACACCCCTCCGGCAAACTCCACCTCCCAAAGACCCTCCGCGACTCCTTCCTCCGTCCCCTCCGTGTTTCGCGCCGCGGGCGCACCGTCTCCCGTCGCTCGTCTCGCGTCCCCCGGGCATGGAAACGCTTTCGCACGCCGGGCATTACGGGCTTGCGGGCGGGCCGTGGAAAGGGTAGCGTCAAGCTGGAAACCGCAAGACGAAGCCGAACAACAAGGAACCGACATGACCTCCACCCCTTCTTCCCCCGAAACCTCCCCCGGCGGAGCGCCGGCCGCGCCGCGGGACACGGTTTGGAAAACCGTCGCCCTGACCACCCTCCCCCTGCTGGGCATCGCGTTGATCTTGCTGGCCATCGTCGTGCTGCGCCCCGCGCGCCAGGTGGTCATCACCGAAGTCCTCCCCCCCGAGTCCGGCTCCGCCATCAACCTCGGGCAGATCATCGACGCCACGGTGCCCGGCGCCTGGGCCGAGCCGCGCCTGGGCTTCCGCTACCGCCTCTTCGTGGAAGACGAGAGCGAGGACCGCTCCTCCGGCATCGCCCATCTCGCCGGCCGCGCGGTGTTCATCCCTGACGCGCGCCGCGGGCAGACCGTCCTGGCGGAAGTGACGCGCGTGCGCGAACGCGTGGTGGATGCCGTCCTCACGGCGGTCGTCGGGCAGATCGCCATGCCGCCGAAGCCGCCGCGTCCGGCCTGGAAGCCCCGTCCGGGCGACCCTACCGCCGACATCGTGAAGGATGCCGTCCTCGACGTAGTCCTCACCGAGCCCTCCTCCAAGAACCCCGAAACCGAAGCCATCGCGCGCGTCGCCGGACTGGTCGTCGTCGTGCAGGGCGCCCCCTCCTCCTCCATCGGCGAGCGCGTGAACGTGCGCATCACCGACCGCCGCGAGCGCATCGCCTTCGCCGAACTCACCGGCAAGCCCGCCGGAACCGGCCCGCTCCCCGTACGCGAAGCCCGCCCCGCCAAACCCGCCTACCGCCCCGACGCCGGCGACCCCGTCGTGACCGGCGCGGAACTCGACGTCGTGATTTCCGAGCCCTCCGCCAAGCGCCCCGGCGAAGAAGGCATCGCCAAGATCGGCGGCCTCGTCGTCGCCGTGAAGGGCGCCACCACCATCGGCGAGCGCGTCAACGTCCGCATCACCGGCCGCCGCGAACGCATCGCCTTCGCCGAGCCCACCGGCAAGCCCGCCGGCACCGGTCCCCTGCCCGAAATCAAGAAGGCTCCCCGCCCCGCCGCCCCGTCCTCCTCCGCCCCCCGCCTCGCCGACGTCGCCGAAGGCGCCGTCCTGGAACTCAACATCCTCGAACCCTCCCGCAAGAACCCCGACACCGAAGGCGTCGCCAAGGTGGAAGGCCTCGTCATCTTCGTCAGCGGCGCCACCGAACCCGGCTCCCGCGTGAAGGCCCGCATCACCTCCCGCATGTCGCGCGTCGCCTTCGCCGAATCCCTCGGCCCCGCCGCCCCCGTCCCCGCCCCGTAAGAAAGGAGTCCCGCCATGGCCCAGACCCTCACCACCGAACGCAACCTCCTCCGGCGCCAGGAAGAAATCGAAGGCGAAGTCCGCTTCCTCAAGCGCATGCGCATCCTCGAATGGACGGCGGCCGCCGTCATCCTCGCCGCCGGCCTCGCCTGGCACTACGGCAACGGCGGCGGCTGGGGCATCGCCATCCTCGGCGCGTTCATCGCCTTCCTGGCCCTCGGCCACGAATTCCACCGCCGCGAGAGCGCCGAAGAAGGCGAAGAAACCGCCGAATTCCGCGCCGCCAAGGCCTCCGTCGCGGCCCTCCTCGACGAAAAACTCGCCAACGACCACTACATCCTCAACGACCTGCGCCTCAAGTCCGGACGCGAAAAATGCTGGATCGACCACCTCGTCGTCGCACCCTCCGGCCTCTTCGTCATCCACACCCTCGCCTGGGGCGGAAAGATCATCGGCGACACCGCCCGCCAGGCGCACGTCTGGAAGATCCGCGACGCCGCCACCGGCCAGCTCCGCCCCGCGAAGAACCCCGTCGGCCACGTCCTCCGCAAGCGCCGCCTCCTCCGCAACTGGCTCAAGGGCACCAACCTCATCTGGGAGCGCGTCTATCCCCTCGTCGTCGTCGCCAACCCCGACGCCGACCTCCAGGTCCTCAACGCCAAGAACCGCGTCGTCACCCCCACCGAACTCGTCAACTTCATCAACGACTTCTGCTTCGAGAAACCCATCCTATCCAACGCCGAAGTCGAAAAACTCGCCCGCGGCCTCCTCGCCGGCGAAACCCCCTCCTGAGCCCCCCTCCCCTAGCAACCTAGATATCTAGAAACCTAGAAACCTAGCTCCTCCCCTCCCATGGCCAAAATCCTCCGCAGCGAAACCAGCCTCGGCCGCCGCGAAAACGAACTCCGCCGCGAGCTCGCCCGCACCTTCTGGCTGCGCCTGGCCGCGTGGGGACCCGTCGCGGCGCTGTCGATCCTGCTGGCCGTGGCCGCCGTGCGGCGCGCCTCGCCGTGGCCGCTGGCGGGCATCCCCGTGCTCGCCCTGCTGGGGCTGGGCGTCGAACTCCGTCGCCGCGAGATGGCCGACGAAGTCCGCAACCTCGAAGGCGGCCGCCGCGGCGAAAACAAGATGGCCTCCATCCTGGCCGAGCGCCTGGCCGACGACCACCTCGTCCTCAACGACCTCGAACTCCGGCTCGGCCACGACCGCGCCCAGATCGACCACCTCGTCCTCGCGCCCTCCGGCATCTACGTCATCGAATCCAAGTACTGGGCGGGTACCCTCTCCGGCGACGTCGTCGACTCCAACTGGACCCAGAAAAACCGCGGATTCCCGCGCACCGTCAAGAGCCCCGTCAAGCAATGCGAGCGCCAGCGCCGGATGCTCATCTCCCTCTTCAACCTGCGCCTGCCCGACGACCGCATCCACCCCATGGCGGTCTTCACCCACCCGCGCGCCCGCCTCGAAATCCGCGGCGGCGCCGGACGCGTCTTCACCCTCAACGAAGCCGTCCGCTACATCAACGACCACTGCTTCGATCCCCCCGTCCTCGCCCCCTCCGCCCTCCGCTCCCTCGCCGATGACATCCTCCGCCACCAAACCTAACTCCCTCCCGTCGCAGCGCGACCGCCCCGCCCGCTTCCCTCCCCCTTTCCGCCCGCAGGGCGCACCTCCCTTCTTCCTTCTTCCTTCTTCCTTCTTACTTCTTCTCCCGCCCGCAGGGCGCACCGCTCTCTTTTCTCTGTTCGTTTTTCGTTTTTCACTCTCTCCATGAAGCTCCGCTGCGACTTCCACCTCCACTCCTGCCTCTCCCCCTGCGCCGACCTCGGAATGTCGCCCTCCGCCATCGCCGAAGCCGCGCGCGCCGCGGGCCTCGACGCCGTCGCCCTCACCGACCACAACACCGCCCGCAACACCCCCGCCTTCGCCGAAGCCTGCCGACGCGCCGGCCTCCGCGCCTTCTACGGCCTCGAAGTCTCCACCGTCGAAGAAGTCCACTGCATCGCCCTCTTCGGCACCCCCGACGCCGCCCTCGCCTTCGGCGCGACCCTCTACGACCGGCTTCCCGACTTCCCGAACATCCCCGAAAAACTCGGCGACCAGCCCGTCGTGGACGCCGACGAAAACATCCTCGACTTCGAGCCCCGCTACCTCGGCTCCTCCACCGACATCCCCTACACCGAACTCCCCGCTCTCGTCGAAGCCGCCGGCGGCCTTTTCTGGCCCGCGCACATCGACCGCCCCGCCTCCGGCGTCCTCGGCCAGCTCGGCACCCTCCCGCCCGAAAGCGGCCCCATCCTCGAAATCACCCGCCACAACGTCGCTTCCATGACCGCCGCCTACGGCCCCACCCACACCCTCCTCACCTCCTCCGACGCCCACTTCCTCCCCGACATCGCCTCCACCCACACCCTCATCGACTTCGGCGACTCCCCCTTCTCCCTCCCCGCCCTCCGCTCCGCCCTCCTCCGCCGCTCCGCGACCCCCGTCTTCCACCGCCCCTGACTCCTACCCCGTCTTTCTCCCGCTTTTCCCCCTGCCTCCCCCCCACCCCATCTCTCGCCTTTTCCTTCCCCTCCCCCCTTGCACTCCCGCACCCATTGGAATTACTCGCGATATCAAGGAAAACACTTGCCTTCCCGCCATCTTTCCGCCATCCTTCCCCCCATGAGCAAAACCAATCCCGTCTTCCCTCCCGGCTACCTTGATGCCCTGGCCACCTTCTGCTTCGGCCTCGACAGCAAGGACACCTCCCCCGCCGCCCAACTCGCCTTCCTGCTCGGTGCCGTTCCCTTCACCGCGGCCGTCGGCACGCACCTCATCGCCTATGGGGCCTCCTCCCTCGTCCGGCGCATCTGCAGGCACTTCAACCCGCCTCCGCCTCCCGCACCGCCCAAGCCGCCCATCTCCCTGCGCGGCCTCCCATCGCCCGAAGACATCCAGGACGCCTGGGATGCCGAGCCGCGCACGCTTGCCGCACGCCTCCGCATCGGCTCGCGCCTTGCGGACCTCGAGCCCACGCTCGACAGCCGGTTCGTCTTCAAGAAAACCCGTTCCGGCTCGAAGCGCATCGTGGCCCGCCAACCCGGCATGAAAGGCTGGTTGTGCCGCAACGCCCCCGACGTCACCTACAGCACGGCGATGCATTACAAGAAGCTGGCGACCCGCCTCCGCCAGCTTGTCGGCCTCGACGCCCGGATTCCGCTCGAATGGATACTCCCCGGAGACGGCGAGGCCCGTGCCAGGCTGGCCGACCTCGCGCCCGCCGAACGGGCGGCGGCGGCCGCGGCCCACCGCAAGCTCTCGGCCTTGCTTGCCGACAACCCCAAAATCACCCACCTCACCCTGGCCGTCGAGCAAAAGCTCGGCATCATGCGCATGGTCACCATCCGCCGCATCCGGGGGCAAAAAATCCGGAAGGGGAAGCGGGACGGAAAACGGGAGGAAAGGCCAACAAATTCCTTGATATCGCAAGTCAATTTCGCCGGCATGTCGGCCAACGTGGATCCAATGCGTGCGGAGGCGTTCTGGGACGCAATCCGGAAGATACTCGGGGAGGAGAGGCCGGATGCGGCGACACGGAAACTCCAACACGACATCCGAGCCTGGCTGAACGCGCCCTTGCAGGCGCGGCAGAACCGCCGCCGCTAGAGCAAATCAAGAAAAAGTGTAGCCGCAAGTCGGGGAGGGCCCGGCTTCGTCCGGGCCTGGTTTTCCGTCCTTGCACGCGGCCGCGACAAAGCGCGGCCCTCCCGAAACGGCTACAGCATTTCTTAAACCGCTCTAGAGCGGTTCAAGAAATAGTGTGGCCTCAATCCATTGTCCCGCCAGTCATTTCCACTGCGGACGCGCGGAAGCGCGTCCCTCCCCGTGGAGAGCGCAAGGGTCGCGCTTCCGCGCGACCTTGTGGTTGAGAAACTTTTGGAAAGCTACAGAAAAACTTTAACCGCTCTGGTACAGCGTCACGGACATCTGATTCCGCCGGGAGGGCCCGGCTCCGTCCGGGCCGGGGCCGCGGGATGCGGAAGGAACGATGCGGGGACAATTCTTGCACGCGGCCGCGACGAAGCGCGGCCCTCCCGGGATGAAACCGAAAACAATGTAGCGGGTTGGCCCGGGCCGCCGTGCGCCCAATGGGGAGACGCCCAGGCCGAGGCGTCCAAGCGGCCGGGGCGTACGGCGTGCAGGGGGGAGCTTGGCGAGGGGGGCGGGGTGTGCTAGGATGGCGGCATGATGGTGAAGATTTACTGGTTTTTCAGGATTGCGGCCTATGCGGCCTGCTTGGGCGGGGTGGCGTGGTTTTTTGCCCACCAGGCGTCGCCCAGCGGCGGACAGGAAGGGCTGTATGCCGTTTACGCGGGGTTCCTCGCGTTCTTCGTGTCGTACGCGATACGGTTCTTTCTCCGTTTCGGGGGGCACCCGCGGGGCAATCCGCCTCGCGGGGACGAAGACGGCGGACAGGAATGAGCGGGCGCGCCGGACGGGGCGCCGCCTGGATTGCCGCGGCGGGGATGTTGGTTGCGGCGGCGGGGGCGTGGGGGCAACGGATTGAACCGGCACCGGTGCCGGGCCCGGTGGGGCTCTCGGTCGGCAACGAGTCGCGCATGGCGCTGGCCCGGGCGGAACGCTGGCTCGATCGGAACGCCCACGGGGAGGACGGGCTGTCCGCGATCCCCGGCGCCGACGAAGTGGACGACGCGGAGGTCGAGCGCCTGAAACCGTTGCTGGAGGGGGATGCCGGTTGCCTGCTCGCGGGGGAAAACGCCTGCGAGGCATGGGGGCGGCTTGCGGCGGGGCTGGCGCGGCATGGGATGGAGATGGCGTACCTGGACGGGACATTCGTGCCGTGGAGGAATGCCATCCTACACGAGCTGGTGGTTTCGCAACGGCCGGACGGCATGGGCGGGGGCTGTTGGGGGGACGGGGAGGAGGCCGTGCGGTCGACACGGGCGGCATGCGCCACGCTCCGCTTCCTGCTGGGCTTCGGGGCGGAGGGAGACTGAACGGGGACGGACGGGGGACAACGGGGAACTCAACGGACAAGAACGCGGGAAAAATGCTTGTTTTTCCTTGATATCTGGAGTGCGGGCGGACGGCGGGGGGCGGGCAGGGAGATTTGGCTTTTGCGGAAAGGGGGAGGGCGTAGAATGTGGGGCATGAACTATCCAGCTTTGGTTCCATTGCAGATCGGGCGGCTCCGGGTGGAGTGGCCGGTGTTCCTCGCGCCGATGGCGGGGTACACGGACGCGGCGTTCCGGTCGCTGTGCCTGGAAATGGGGTGCGGCGGCGCGGTCACGGAGATGGTCAACGCCTACGGGTACGTGGTCGGGCACGACCGGACGGAGCACTATCTGGACACGTGGGAGGGGGAGCATCCGCTGGGCGCGCAGATATACGGTTCGGACCCGGGCAAGATGGCGGAGGCGGCGGGGGAGATTTCGAGGCTGGGGAAGTTCGATTTCATCGACATCAACGCGGGCTGCCCGATGCCGAAGATCCGCAACCGCGGGGACGGGGCGGGGCTGATCCGGACGCCGGAGAAGCTCAACGAGATCGTGCGGCGGTGCGTGGCGGCGGTGGAGGGGCGGGTGCCGGTGACGGTCAAGACGCGCGTGGGCTGGGATGCGGACACGCTGAACGCGCTGGAGCTGACGGCGGGGGCGGAGGAGGCGGGGGCGGCGGCGATTTTCCTGCACGGCCGGGTGGCGGTGGTCAAGCACGCGGGACCGAGCGACTGGGGGCTGATTGGGGAAGTGAAACGGGCGCGGCGCGTGCCGGTCATCGGCAACGGCGGGGTGAAGCGTCCGGTGGACGCGCTGCACATGGTGGCGGAAACGGGGGTGGACGGGGTGATGGTGGGGCGTGCGGCGCTGGGGAATCCGTGGTGGTTCCGGGAGTTGCGGGAGCTGGCGGCGGGCAAGACGGTCCACAAACCGCGCCCGGAGGAGGTGCGGGCGGTCATCCGCGAACACTTGGCGCGGGAGGAGAACCTGATGCAGCGGCGAGGGCCGAAGGAGCTGAAGCTGGGGGCGGAGCTTACGGCGTGCCTGGTGCTGCGGGCGCACCTGGTGCGGTACCTGCGGGGGTTCCGGGGGATCCGCCTGCTCGCGGTGCACTTGGAGGAGCGGCAGACGAAGGAGCAGCTGCTGGAGCGCATCGACGAGGTGATCGCCTCGGGACTGAAGTCGGATCCGGCGCCGGGCGACGGGGAAGCGTGAACGGCGGCGGGGGGATGCGCGGACGAGGGTTACGCCGTCTTCGCCTTGGCGTGTCCCATTCCGACGGGGCGGATGAGGTTGTAGGCCATCATCGCGGTGAGGAAGGCGGCGGAGAGCCAGTGGACCGGGCCGAGGGCGTGGGCGGCGCAGCAGGCGGATTGGGCCGCGGACGGGGCGGCGGCCATGACGGCGTTGACCAGGCAGCCGCACAGGATCGCGCCCGCGAGGATCGTCGCGACGTAGGCGGCGGCCGCCTTGCGGCCGATCAGGCTGGCGACCGTCGTCACGGACATGGCGTTCATCGCGGGGCCCACCATCAGGAACACGAACGCGGCGCCCGGCGAGACGCCTTTCATCACGAGGGATGCGGCGATGGGGATCGACGCCGTCGAGCAGACGTACATCGGGAAGCCGACGAGCGCCATCACCGGCATCGCCAGCCAGTCGCGGCCCCCGAAGGCGCCCGCGAAGAAGCCGTCCGGGACGAGCACGGTCACGAGCGCGGAGACGGCGAGGCCGATCGCGAGCGGCTTGACGACGGAGCCGAGCAGCCGCCGGTAGGCCTGCCACAGGATCGCGCGCAGTCCGCGGGAGACGGGCGCGGCGGCGTCTTCGGCCGGCGCGGAGGCGTCGTCGCCGCCGACGGCCGACACGACGGCCCCGCCGACGAGCCCGGTGAACGCGGCGGCGAGGGGCCGGGCGATGGCGAAGACGGGGCCCATCAGGGCGTAGGTCGCGAGGATGGAGTCGATGCCGGTCTGGGGTGTGGAGATGAGGAAGGCGGCGGTGGCGCCCTTGCCGGCCCCGTTGCGGCGGAGGCCCGCGGCGATCGGCAGCACGCCGCAGGAGCAGATCGGCAGGGGCACGCCGATGAGCACGGCCCGCAGGATGCCGGAGAATCCGGACCGCCCGCCCATCACGCGGTTGACCCACGCGCGCGGGATCCACACGGCCATGACGCCGGCGGCGAAGAAACCGGCCACGAGCCAGGGCGACATCGCGGCGAAGACACTGGCGAACGCCATCAGCAGATCGAGGGCTTTTTCCATGGTGCGTCCCTCCTATGCCATCTTCGAGAAATTCTCGAGCGCTTCGGCGAAGGACTCGATGGTTTCGTCGGCGTTGCCCTTCTCGATGCCCTCGCGCACGCAGTGGCGGAGGTGCCCGTCGAGAATCATGAACGAGATCCGGTGGAGGGCGCCGTTCACGGCGTTGAGCTGGGTGAGGATGTTCTCGCAGGGTTCGTCCCCGGCGAGCATCTTCTGGATGCCGTTGAGCTGTCCGACGACCTTCTTCAGCCGCAGCTGGAGCGACGTCACGTCCACCATGCCTTTGTTCATCTCGGAACCTTGTCCTTTCTCTCCCCCCCCCCGGAATGTGCATCACCATACCATACCCCCGTATGGTATGTCAAGCGATTGGCCGGGCACCCCACGGGTTTTCCAACGATTGGAAAAAAGTTTTCCAATGGTTGGAAAACTTCCGGCCGGGCCCGGAACGCGGGAGGGGAACGGGCGGGAAACCTCACGCGGAGGCGCCGAGCGGCGGAGACGCAGAGCCCGGGGTTGCATTGAACAACATGAAAACCGCTTCGCGGACATTGAAAACGAGACAATTCGGACAACCCGGACAACGTTTGCAAGGGCGCCGAGCGGACAACTCCGCCCGGTTGAAAAGGATGAATGGGCTTGCGGGAGGGAAGCGAAGGAACGAGCTTGGTGGCTGGCGGGGAGAAATTGCCACGGGCCGGAATTGTAGTTGGACTTTTCGCTTGTTTTCCGCTTTCCCGTCACCTTGTGGGCGGACTGTCCGCGCTCCGACAGGATTTCAAGTCCGCGGAGCAGCATTCGAGATACGCTTGTGGATTTCCCCCTCCCGTTTCCCGCCCGCAATCTTGTCTCCTTTGTACCGTTTGTCTTTTTCGTCCCTCCCGCATCCCATTCTCGACTTTCCGCCGGGTTCATACAGCGGAGGAAAGCGGCAGGAACGCTTTTTGTCCAGGCGCTCAATCCAGCAGCGCCAGCAAGTGGCGGATGGATTCGAGGGCGGTTTCCAGCGGGATGTCGCGGGCGTAAGAGAACTGCCGGCGATATTTTTGCCAGATGGCACGGATGTCGCCGGAACGGGCCACGGCGTCGAGGATGGCGTGTTTGCGTGCCAGCAAGGGAAGGCTGTCGCGCCGTTCAAAGGTCGCCGCGACCGCCGCGTGGAAGACGTCCGGGCGGTAACGGCCGGAAGAAACGATTTTGTGGATGTCGTAGAAGTCGCGGGGACGGGTCGTCAACTCGCCGCGCTTCAAAAGCGTCTGGAGTTTTTCCGCGAGGAGGGTTTCCGTCGGGTAGGCCCAGAGGCGGATGCGGGGGGCTTCGCCGAACAGGTCGCCCCCTTCCAAGGGTTCGGGACCCGGCACGATGGCATCGCCCACCGTCATGTCGATGCCCAGGGCCAGGCGGATGGTGCCGAGCGTCGCGACGAGGGTAAAGCCGACCCCGCCGTATTCGTCGTCCTTGCGGATGGTTTCGCCGGGGCCCAGGGCGTACGCGATGCCGTCGCCGGCGTCCACCGAGCAGATTTCCGCGGGGACGCCGCGGAGGGTCGCTTCGTCACCGCGCGTGTCCAGCACCGTGGCGTCGATGTCCATGGTGGTGCGTTCGGCCAGTCCGAAAAGCGCCGCCATCAGGGTTCCGCCCTTGACGACGATGCGGTCGGCGTGTCCGCTCATGGCCACCCGCGCCAGGAACCGCTCCGCGAACCAGGCCTGCAACGCCGCCTGGGGCGCGATGCCCAGCCTTTTGGCGAGGTTGTTCGCCTTCGCCCGTACGCTCATCGACCGCGCCGAAGGGTTCACAGCCACGCCCCCATCCGTTCGCGGAGCACGCGGCCGACCCGCAGCAGGCGGGCCCGTTCCGCGAGGCGGTTCAAATCCTTTCCCGGCCAGGCCGCATAGCGGCGGATGGCGTCGTTGAGGGTTTCCTCGTCGATGCGCCCGCGGGACCGCAGGAGGTCGCAGATGGTCCGCTCCGCGTCGTAGCACGGGACCTCGAATCCCGTCGGCGTCCGCGCCCGCGTCCGCCCCGCCCCCAGCCACGCCGTCTTGACATAATACGCCTTCATCAGCCCCGCGAAGGCGCGCGGCGGATTCGTACCCGTCGGAAGGGTGATGGAATGCCGCACAGGACACCGCTCCGACAGCCTCAGCAGATACAGTGCGCTCTCGTGCGACAGGACCGCATCCGGCGCCAGCTTGAACAGGATTTCCAGGTCATCCGGGACGGCCTCCGGCGAGTGGTACACACCGCGCGCCACACGCCGCACTTTCCCTGCCTTGACCCACTTCGAGAGCCGCCCCCTGGAAATGCCCATCCGCGCGGCATCCTTCGTCCCGACGCATCGCCCGCCGGCCATCGCGTCCAGAAGCTGCTGATAGCGGTCGGATGGCGACATTGGATTGAACTTGGTCCTTGTTTTCATCTTTTGTATCCACCACATACTCCCCCATCACTCATCCTTCCACAAGTCCAAACTGACCGATGACGACCGTTTTCTTCCCTCCCGCATCCCTCCCGCATCCCTGCCGCTCCCCATCCGCCGTGACGCGGCAGGATGCCTTCGGGCGCAGTGACAAGAGAACAGTGACAAGATGCGGGGCGGCCTTCGGTCGCGGATTCTCCCACTGGCGCGGCAGGATGGCGCACCCCCGGAAGTTGCGCGATGCTTGTTCAGATGGCTCCGCGCCCCTTCCGGAGGTGCGGCTTCCAGCCGCGCCGCTGGATGTGAGAATACTGAAAATGTTGGGTAATTCGCCTGTTTCCCGGGTTGGAGGGGCATCGCGGGCGGGACGCCCGCGCCCCCAGTGGGGGGCGACGGAGGCGTCAGCAGATTGTGCGGACGCCGTATTGGGGGAAGCGGGCGTCGCCCGTCACGACCGGAAGGTCGTGCTGGAGGGCGGTCGCGATGATGATGCGGTCGGCCGGGTCCTTGTGGATGTCCGGCAATTGAGCGGCGCGGAGCATGGTTTCGTCGGTCGGCGGAAGGGAGGCCAGGCCGTACTGGTCCGCCAGTTCGGAGAGGAAGTCGCCGGGCGGGACGCCCAGTTCGATTTTGCCTTCCTTGGCCAGGCGGGCGAGTTCCCAGGCCGAGATGGAGGAGTAGTAGAGGGCCGGGGCGGCTTCGATCCGCCGTCTCGCGGCGGGCCCCAGGTCGCCGCCGCCCATGCCGAGCCAAAGCAGGGCGCAGGTGTCGAGCAGGAGGTTCATCAGGCATTTTCCCAAAGCGCCGAATCGTCGGCGAAAAGGTCGCCCTTGATTGCGATTTTCGCCCCGTATCCCGGCAGGGGGCGGATTTTCCGCGCACGGCCGACGGGGACGATTTTGGCGACGGGATGCCCGTAGCGCATGATGGTGTAGGTGGCCATGCGGGATTCGACTTCCGCGAGGATGGCGGAAAAATGGGCCTTGGCTTCGTTGACGTTCACGGCTGCGGTCGTTCCGGACATGGTGGCTCCTTTCGTTGCATGCGCGGCATGTTGGCAGAAGATGGTTTTTGGGTCAAGGTTGGTCTGTTGGTCTTGTCCTTGCACCCCATACGTGCGGGAAGAAACAAATGAGGATTGACTGAACATGGGTTCATTCGCTGTAATGTAAGCATGGAAAAGAACGAGCAACAAGATTCGGGCAGCAAAACCTACCGGTTGAAGGGGTTCGACTACACGAAGCCGTACTTCTACATGGTGACGCTGAAAAAGCGGGCGGGGTTGCCGGCGTTCTCGGCGCTCGCGCCTCCCGGGAAGCCGCCGGTGCGCGATGCAGAAGGGCGGGAATGCTGGTTGGCGCCCAATGCGGTCACGTTTGCGTTTTCCCGGGTGATCCGGGGGTTTGCGGACAAGTGGAGGTGTCTGGCGCCCATCAAATCGTTTGTGGTGATGCCGGACCATTTGCACCTGCTGCTCAAGATCGAAAAGGTGGCGGATCCGGTTCCGCTGGGGACGTTGGTGGTGCAGCTGGTCAAGGGGTTGGGGGAGGCGTTCTGGAGGGCGGTGGAGGGGGATGGCCCGGCGGCCATCGGGCGGGAGGGCGACGGGGGGGCGCTGTCGCCGTCGGGCCGGGCGGCCGCGGGGCCGCCCCGTCCGCCGGTGTTCGAGAGAGCGTGGCACGACTGGATCGTGCTGAAGCGGGGGCAGTTGGAGGCGTTTGGGCGATACATCCGGGAGAATCCGTGGCGGGCGTGGCTGCGGCGGGAGAACCGGCGGTTTTTCACGAGGCCGGGAAAGCTCGGGTTTGCGGGGCGGGAGTGGTTCTCCTATGGCAATCCGGCGCTGCTGGAGCTGCCGGTGCTGGAGGCGTTCCGCTGCTCGCGGTCGTGGGCGGTGGACGGGGCGGAGTGGCGGGAGGCGATGGGGCGGGCGGAGCGCATCGGTCCCGGCGGGGCGGGAGTGGGGACGTTCATGAGTCCCTGCGAAAAGGCGTGCGGGGATGCCATCTACCGCGCGGGCGGCGCGCTGGTGGTGCTTTCGCCGGAGGGGTTTCCGGACCGCTGGCATCCACCGCGCGCGAAGGAAGCGCTGTGCGCCGCGGGGAGGATGCTCTTTCTCTCCCTTTACCCGCCCCAGGCCGCGCGGCCCGACAATGCCACGCTGTACCGCCGGTGCCACGAAATGGGGGACGTTCTCTTTTCTCCGAAAGCGTGAGGGTCGATGCGGGATGGTGCGCGGAAGGGACGCCTTACACGGAGGCGGGGGTCGCGGCGACGAGGCAGGTCCAGGTGCCGGTGGGGGCGCGGAGGCGGTGGAGGTCGGGGGGCGGGAAGCCGGCGGCGGCGAGGTGGAGGGAGAGTTCGCCGGGGGTGCGGACGTGCATGGAGGGAAGGGCGTCGGTCCAGACGCGGGCAGCTTCGGGGTCGTCGGCTTCGAGGAAGATGGCGAAGGTGCCGCCCGGCGCGAGGACGCGGGCGATTTCGCGGAAGGCCGCCACGGGGTCGTGCCAGAAGTACACGGTCTCGCACGCGGTGACGAGGTCGAAGGCGGCGTCGGGCCAGGGAAGGGCCTCGACGGTGCCTTCGCGGATTTCCATGCGTCCGGCGGCGACGGCGCGGCGGTTGCGGCGGCGGGCGGCGGCGACGGACGCCGGGGAGATGTCCACGCCCGCCAGCGTCGCCCCCGGGGCCCGCGCGGCCATGCGGCGGAGGAGTTCGCCGCCGCCGCATCCGGCGTCGAGGATGCATCCGGTGCGCGGGAGGGTAATCTGGGAGAGGCCGAATTCGTAAAGGGGGGAATGGCCGTGGTTCATGCTCCAGAGCATGAGGCGGCCGCCGATGGAATCCCCCGGCCGCGCGGCGTGGCGGATGAGGGAGGCGAGGCCGGGGATGTCGGTGATTCTCATCGGGGGGTGGCTTTCTTGCCGTCGTGGCAGTGGCACTCGCCGCCCCCGCGGCGGGGGCACCCGCCGCAGGAGCACATGGCGCAGTAGTCGCCCTTGCCGGCGCGCCGCAGGAGCCGCCAGACGGCGAGTCCCGCGAGCGCCAGGACGACGGCGGTGACGGCGGCGCCGGCCATCACGCGGCCTCCTTCAGCGCCTTGGGCATGGGACGGAAAATCATCCACAGGACCCAGAGGTCGGCGGCAACCGCGACGGCGGTCCAGACGCCCCACGCGCCGCTGGTGGCGAGGCGCCCGAACTGGTAGGCGTTGAGCGCGAGCAGGTAGCCGACGAACATCTGGAAGCCGACGGCGAACCAGCCCCACGCCCGCGTGCCCATCTCCTTGAAGGTGTTGACGACGGCCACGATGCACGGCGGGATGAACAGGTTGAAGAGCATGAACGAGAAGGCCACCGCCTTGTAGTCGGCGCCGCCCCAGTCCTTGAACATCGCGAGGATGTTGGCGGCCGCGGAGCCGTCGCCGCCGGCCACCATGGCGAGGGTCGCGGTGGCCTGTTCCTTGGCGATCTCGGCGCTCAGGCTCGCCGCGGCGCCCTGCCACGTGCCGAAGCCCAGCGGCGCGGTCAGCCACGCGAGCCAGCCGCCGACGGTCGCGAGGATGGAGTCGGCGATGTCGTCCACGACCTGGAACCGCCAGCCGAAGGTCATCATCAGCGTCAGCACGACGCAGCAGGGGAAGATGACGACGCCGGCCTTGATGGCGTAGGCCTTCACGCGCGTCCAGGTGTGGATGACGATGTTGCGGAAGGTCGGCATGTGGTAGGCGGGCAGTTCCATGATGAACGGCGCGGCCTCGCCGGCGAACGCGCGCGTCTTCTTGAGGGCGATGCCGCCGAGGATGATGATCGCGATGCCGAACAGGTCCATCAGCGCCGCCACCCACCACCATTCGCGGAAGAAGACGGCGGAGAACATGGCGATGATGACGGTCTTGGCCCCGCAGGGGATGAAGGTCGCCAGGATGACGGTCATCCGCTGGTCGCGCTGGTTCTCGATGGACCGCGCCGCCAGCACCGCCGGCACGCCGCACCCCTTGCCAACGAGCATCGGGATGAAGGACTTGCCGCTGAGGCCGAAGCTGCGGAAGAGCCGGTCCATGATGAACGCCACGCGCGCCATGTACCCGCAATCCTCCAGGAACGACAGGAACAGGAACACGATCGCGATCACCGGCACGAACCCGAGGACGGTGAAGACGCCGCCCGCGATGCCTTCGATGACGAGGGCGCGCGCCATGGAGCCTTCTTCGACGCCCCAGCGGTCGAGCCATCCGCCCAGCACGGCCTTGGCGCCGGGGATCCAGATGCCGAAGTCGTGCGGATCGGGCTCTTCGACGGCCTTGGCGGCGGCGTAGGCGGCCGCGTCGACGGTCCACTTTTCGGGGTTGCCGTCTTCGTCTTCGAGGATTTCGCCAGTCTCTTCGTCCTCGAGCCACGCCTCGACGGGTTCCCCGCCGCCGGCTTCGTAGGCCTCGATGGAGGCCGCCGGCTTCGCGTAGGCGTCGGAGGCGTCCTCCCACGACATGCCGGCGTAGGCGGAGCCCTCCTTTTCCGAATCGTGCCCGGACCACGGCAGGAACCAGCCCGAGTCGCCGAGCAGACCGTCGTTGGCCCAGTCGGTGAGGACGGTGCCCGGTCCGTTGTCCGAGACCGCAAGCCAGTACATCGCCATCAGCGCCGCGACGAACGCGGGAATCGACAGGATGCGGTGCGTGAGGACGCGGTCGATCTTGTCGCTCATGCGGACCTTGCGGCGGAGAGCCTCGTTCTTGGTGACGCACCGCGCCATCAGCTTCTGGATGAAGGCGTAGCGCTGCGCCGTGATGATCGACTCCGCGTCGTCCTCCAGCTCCTTCTCGCAGTCCTTGATGTGCTCCTCGACGTGCGCCAGCAGCTCCGGGTCCAGCTCCAGCCCCGCGATGGCGTCCTTGTCGCGCTCGAAGATCTTGATGGCGTACCAGCGGATCGACTCCTGCGGCACCTTGCCCTGGATCGACTCCTCGATGTGCGCAATCGCGTGCTCGACCTCGCCGGTGAACACGTGCGGCACCTCGCCGGTGCGGCCGCCCGCGGCGTACTCCAGGGCCGACTGCGCGGCGTCGGCGCAACCCTGCCCCTTGGTGGCGGAGATGCCGACGACCTTGCAGTTGAGCGCCTTGCCGAGCTTGGCGAAATCGATCCGGTCGCCGGCCTTGTCCACGAGGTCCATCATGTTGACGGCGACGACCATCGGCAGGCCGAGCTCCGCCAGCTGGGTGGTCAGGTAGAGGTTGCGCTCGATGTTCGTGCCGTCCACGATGTCCAGGATGGCGTCCGGCCGCTCCTCCACCAGGTACTTGCGGCTCACGCGCTCCTCCAGCGAGTAGGGGGAGAGCGAATAGATGCCGGGGAGGTCCTGGATGGTGACGTCCTTGTGGCCCTTGAGGAGGCCGTCCTTCTTCTCGACCGTCACGCCGGGCCAGTTGCCGACGTACTGGTTGCTGCCGGTGAGGTCGTTGAACAGCGTGGTCTTGCCGCTGTTCGGGTTGCCCGCCAACGCGATTTTGATGCCCATGGTCCGTTCCTCCTTACACGACTTCCACCAGCGCCGCCTCGTCCTTGCGCAGCGACAGCTCGTACCCGCGCAGCGCCAGCTCCAGCGGATCGCCCGCCGGGGCCACCTTGCGCACCGTGATTTCCACCCCCTTCACAATCCCCATGTCCATGATCCGGCGCTTCACCGGACCCTCGCCGTGCAGCTTCGCGACCACCGCCGAGGAGCCCACGGGCACGTCTTTCAGAGTTTTCATGCGATATTTCCTTTCGAATCGGTTGTTCGGTTGTCCGGTTGGCCGGGGCCGGGGCCGGGGGCGGCCGGACACCGCCGGACCGCCGCGCGCGGAGAGAAGAGAGAGAGAGAACGCCACCGCAAAAGGGCATTCCGCCGCGCGCGGCCGGACCGGGCGGGGCCGGCCGGCCCCCGGGCCGTTCACGCCGCTTCCATGCGGATGCGCATCGCGAGGTCCTTGCCGATCGCCACGCGGCTCTCGTGCACGGCGAGAATCATGTTCCCCGCCGCGATCTGCAGCACCCGCACGGGCGTGCCCGGCACGAAGCCGAGCGTTTCCAGGCGCTTGCGCGTCTCGTCGTTGCCGGCGATTGAGGCGATGCGCGCCTCGTCGCCGATTCCCAGCATGGCCAGCGGCATGGTCCGGCTCCTTTCCGCGCCGTCAGAACGACGCCGCGACCGAGACCCCCGCGCACCACTGGAACGAATGCCCGTCCGGGTCCGAATCCTCCGCCGCCTCGCGCAGCGCCTTCTCGATCTGCTCCGTGCAGTACACGTAGGGCGAGATGCAGACCGGACCGACGTTCCACGGCAGCGCCGCCCCCACCTGCACGTCCTTGAGGCTCGCGTGGTCCCACTCCGCGTCATAGTCGTTGCGCTTCGAGTTGCCCATGCCGAGGCCGGCGTTCAGCTCCAGCGCCAGCACCGGGTCCTCCTCCTCGTCCGCGGCCGCGAGCAGCTCGAACGCGTGCGAGACGCCGAGCATCGCATACACCGCCCCCTCCTCGTCGTCGATGTCCCACTCCAGCGAGACCGACGGCGACAGCGGCACGTCCGGCAGCCCCAGCGCGAAATTGATCGTCTGCGTGTCCGGGTTCGCGTCCTCGCCCTCCTCGTCGGTGGCGGAGGGATGGTGCTGCCAGCAGTAGGCGAGCTCGACTTCCAGCGGCGTCGGCAGCAAATCCTCGAACGTCCACGACAGCGCGGGCGTCAAATCCAGCTCCTGGTACTTCCACTTCCGGTCCCCGTACCCGCCGTCCGTCTCGCCCCAGTCCGTCGTGTCGAAGATCCCGGCCACCTCGAACGAGAGCGGCCCGACGCCCACCGCGGCCGTCCCCGTGAGGATCGGGTCCGCGTTGTCCACCAACCCGCGCGTCAGCTGCCGCGACGAGAAGTCCACGCCGACCTCGGCCGACGGCTCCAGCCATTCCGGCCACCCGCCCTCACCCGCGGCCCCCTCCTCCTGCGCCGATGCCGCGACCGCCCCCGCCGCCAGCACCGCCGCCCCGAGAACCCCCGCCATCATCATCCTGCTCTTCATCTTCGTATCCATTCCTTTCATGGTTGCGCGCCGCGGCTTCGCGGGCCCGGCGCCCGGTTGAATTAGTCGCGTCTAAGTTAGTCCTCCCAAATTCGTTTGCAAGCAAAAAGTTTAAGCGAGGCTAATAATCTATATCTCCTTGTTCTACAAGAAATAGGGATTATTCAGAAAAAGTTTTCCCTCAAGCCGTTGTCGCCCCAGCTATCTCCACCGCGGACGCGCAGAAGCGCGTCCCTCCCCGTGGAGAGCGTCGCGGGAGGGTCGCGCTTCCGCGCGACCTTGTGGTTGGGAAATGTCCGGGAATCCGGTTCTTCGGGGACCTTGGTGGATTGTGGCGATGGGGTTGGGACGATGGGCGGCCGTATTCAGGACATGGAGTGTGCGCAAGAATTCTCCCCCTTTTTCGGGGGGGGTGCCGCCCAGTGGAAGGATTGGCAATGGGATTGTGCCTTCGGAGCAAATGGAAAGGGCGGCGGCGGGGGGGCAGAAATAATGTGGCCGCACCATTTTGCTCCATGCCTACGGAAAGAGCCGGGCCCGCAGGCCCGGCTCCCTTGCGCGGCTGGCGCTTTCCTCACGCCTTCTTCGGCGCGAAGAGGAACCGCAGGGCGAACAGCGTCGCGAGCATGAGCACGAGCGCGACCGGCAAGGCCGCCTCCCAGCTCTTCAGGAACGGCGCCACGAGGTACGCCACGAACGACACCGCCGCCACCAGCATCGCGTACGGCAGCTGCGTGTTCACGTGGTTGACGTGGTTGCAGCCGGCGCCCGCGCTCGCCATGATGGTCGTGTCGGAAATTGGCGAGCAGTGGTCGCCGCACACCGAGCCCGCCATGCAGGCGGAGACGCTGATGATCGTGTTGGTCGGCGAAAGGCTCGCCGCCAGGACGATCGGGATCAGGATGCCGAACGTGCCCCAGCTGGTGCCCGTCGAGAACGCCAGGACGATCGCGATCAGGAAGATGATCGCCGGCAGGAAGTTCTGCAACCCCGCCGCGGGCCCGTTGATGATCTGCGAGATGAAGACCTTCGCGCCGAGGCTGTCGGTCATCGCCTTGAGCGTCCAGGCCGAGCACAGGATCAGGATGGCCGGGACCATCGCCTTGAACCCTTCGGGCAGCGATTCCATGCAGGCCTTGAAGGAGACCACGCGGCGAACCATGAAGTAGAACACCGCGAAGATGATCGTCGCCAGCGACCCGTACCCCAGGCCCACCGACGCGTCGGAGTCGGAGAACGCCTGGATGAAGCCCGGCTTGTCCTCGCCGAAGTAGCCGCCCGAGTAGATCATCCCGACCACGCACGCCGCGATCAGGAACACCACCGGGATCACCAGGTCGTACACGCGCCCCTTCGGGTTCGCGTTCTTGAACTCGTCGTCGCCGACCATCCCGCCGCTCGTGAAGAGGTCGCCCGCCGCCGCGTTCTCCTCGTGCTTGCGCATGAGGCCGAAGTCGAACCCGGTCAGCGCCACGAAGATCATCGTGGCGATGGTCAGGATGGCGTAGAAGTTCCACGGGATCGCGCTGATGAACAGCGAGAAGCCGCTCTCCGCGCCCGCGCCCTTCGCGAACCCGGCGACCGCCGCGGCCCACGAGGAGATCGGCGCGATGATGCAGATCGGCGCCGCCGTGGCGTCGATCAGGTACGCCAGCTTCGCGCGCGAAACCCGCTTCGCGTCCGAGACGGGCTTCATGACCGACCCGACCGTCAGGCAGTTGAAGTAGTCGTCGATGAAGATGAGCAGCCCGAGGACGATCGTCGCCATCTGCGCGCCGAGACGGCTCTTGATGTGGGTCTCCGCCCAGCGGCCGAACGCGGCCGAGGCGCCCGTCTTGTTCATCATCGAGACGAGCGCGCCGAGCAGCACCAGGAACACGAGGATGCCGACGTTGTACGGGTCGGCGACCGACGTGATGAACCCGTCGGAGAACACGTGCACGATCGTCCCCTCGAAATTGAAGTTCGAGTACAGCAGCCCGCCAGCCAGGATGCCGACGAACAACGACGAATAGACTTCCTTGGTGAACAGCGCCAGCACGATGGCCAGCAGCGGCGGGAACACCGACCACCACAGCGCGTAGAACGGCGAAACCTCCTTGCGGATGGTGGCGAGCGCGGCGTCGATGTGCTCGTCGAACGCCTTGTCCCGCTGCACGTTGTCCGCGTAGTCGCCGACGAACGAGAGCGCCCCGTCGGAGGACGCCAGGTCGTATTCCGCGGTTTCGGTCGATCCGTCGTCGTTGAGCCATTCGACTACCGTGTTCCCCGTTGCGGGGGCGTCGTCCTGCGCGAACGCGGGCGCGGCGGCTGTCCAGGCGGCCAGCAACACGGCCGGAAGGAATTTCCAGGTGGTTTTCATGCAATGTCCTTCGTTGTGGTTGGATGGGAACGCCCCGCAGGCACCGGCCGCGGTCGGCATTTCCGGTAAACGGCGGGCCATCCTAGCGGTTCCCCATCCCGATGGCAACAGACTTTGCGAAAAACCGTGCGACGGAATCCGGCGCCGGAGACCCGATGGGGCCCGGGAGGTCCTCCGGCGCCCGCCCCGGGAAAGGCATCCTTTCGCCTTGATTCCGCGGCGGGGAGATGGTCAAGTCGCGGCATGGACACGGCAACCGGAACCCCCTCCCCCTGCCCGCCGGCGGAAGCCTGCGGCTACGAGTTGCTCGCCCCTGTCGGCTCGGGCGCCTACGGCACGGTCTTCCTCGCCCGCAGGGACGGACGCTGGTGCGCCGTCAAGTGCGTCCGCCGCGGCGAGGGGGGCGACGCCGCCGACCGCTTCGCCCGCGAGTGGCGCGGCGTGCGGACGGCGGCGCGGATGCCGCGCATCGAAGGCCTGGCGGCGGTGCGCGACGTGCGCATGGCCGGCGACGGCGCCTCCTTCTTCTACGCGATGGACCTCGCCGACGACGAAGCCGGCCTCCCGCCCGCCCCCGCCACCTACCGCCCCCGCTCGCTCGCGTCGGTCATCGACGCCGAAATCGCGCTCCCCCTCGCCGAGTGCGTCGACATCGGCCTCCGCGTGGCCGGCGCCCTCGCGGCCCCCCAGCGCCGCCACGTGGTCCCCCGCGACATCAAGCCCGGCAACACCCCC
>JAFYAC010000003.1 GCA_017540905.1 Kiritimatiellia bacterium
ATCTTTTTTTCGGTGGAGGCGTTGTGGGCGGCCAGGGGGCGGTTCAGGAGCCATGGGGTCCACTGGGGCCAGAGGGCGGCGGGCTCGGGGGCGGCGTCGAGTCGGTCGCGGAGGGCGGCGTGGCGCCCCGGCGCGTAGGGGTTGAAGGGGCGGCCCGCCGGGACGTGCAGGAGGTCTTCGCGGCAGGCGCCCGTGACGCGGCCGTCCGCCAGCTCGACGAGGCCGATCTGCCACGGGACGTCGGGATGCCCGCGGACGGAGCCGGTGGTTTCGAAGTCGAGGACGGTGATGCGCATGGGAAGAGAAAAGTGAAAAGAGAAAAGTGAAAAGAGAGCGGCGGAACGATCCAACGATCCAACGATCCAACGCCTTCAAGCCAGGGCCGCCTCGAGTTGGTCGAGGAGGTTGGAGAATTCGGCGAAGGCTTCGGCGAAGACGGCGGGGGAGGAGAGGTCGACGCCGGCCGCGGCCACGGCTTCGAGCGGCGGACGGGAGCCGCCGGAGCGGAGGAGCGCGAGGTAGGCGTCGGTGCCGGTTCCGGCGAGGATGCGGCGGGAGAAGACGAGCGCGGCGCAGAAGCTGGTGGCGTATTTGTAGACGTAGAAGTCGTAGTAGAAGTGCGGGATGCGGCACCATTCGTAGGCGATGGTTGGCGAAAGGTCCAGGCCGGGGTAGTAGGCGCGGTTGAGGTCGGTGTAGGCGGTGCAGAGCCAGTCGGCGGTGAGGGGCGTCCCGGCTTCCTCGGCGGCGTGGATGTCGCGCTCGAACTCGGCGAACATGGTCTGCCGGAAGACGGTCCCCTTGAAGGAGTCGCACAGGTGCGCGAGGAGATGGGTGTGCAGCGGACTGCCGGCGGGTTCTTTGTCGAGGAGGTGGTGCGAGAGGAGGAGTTCGTTGACGGTGGAGGCGATCTCGGCGATGAAGATGGGATACGACGCGGTGGCGTAGGGCTGGGAATGGTTGGAGAGCCAGGTGTGGGCGGAATGGCCGAGTTCGTGGGCGAGGGTGAAGGCGTCGTCGAGTCGGTCGTGGTGGTTGAGCAGGAGGTAGGGCGCGCTGTCGTAGCAGCCGGAGGAGTAGGCGCCGGACTGCTTGCCGGTGTTCTCGAACCAGTCGATCCAGCGGGAGGCGAAGGCGGTCTTGAGGATGGCCGCGTAGTCGGGGCCCAGCGGCGCGGTGGCGTCGAGGACCCATCCGGCGGCGGTGTCGGGCGGGACGGTCGGGGAGACGGCCGGGACGAGGGGGGTGTAGAGGTCGTAGAAGTCGAGGTCGTCGAGGTGCAGGGCGCGGGCGCGGAGGGAGAGGTAGCGGCCGAAGGCGGGCAGGGCGGCGCGGGCGGACGCGATGAGGGCGTCGTAGACGGCGGTCGGCACCTGGTCGTCGAAGAGGGCGGCCTCGCGCGCGGTCGGGTAGTGGCGGGCGGCGGCCTCGAAGACGTGCTCCTTGACGGTGTGGGCGAGGGTCGAGGCAAAGGTGTTCTTCCATTTGCCGTAGGTGCCGAGGAGGGTCTCGAAGGCGTTGCGGCGGAGGGTGCGGTCCGGGGATTCGAGGTAGGTGCGGTAGGTGCCCTCGGTCAGGGGCAGCGGCGCGGCGGCGGGGTCGGAGCCGGCGACGTCGGGGAAGGCCAGGTCGGCGTTGGCCATGATGTCGTAGGTTTCGGACGAGGCGGAGAGGACTTCGGAGGCGCGCGCGAGGAGGGTCTCTTCGGGCCCGGAGAGGACGTGGGGCTTGTTGCGGAGGAGTTTTTCGAGACGGCGGCGGTGCGGCGCGAGGGCGGGATCGTCCTGCCAGGCGGCGATGTCGCCGGCGGGATGCGAGAGGAGTTCGGGGGTGATCCAGGCGCAGGAGGCGGCGAGTTCGGCGTAGCGGGCGCGGATGCGGGCTTCGCGGGCCTGGGCGGCGGGCTCGGCGGTGTCGATGTCGTGGGAGAGGTGGGCGTAGGTGTAGAGTTTTTCGAGGGTGCGGTCGAGGGCTTCTTCGGCGGCGAAGAGGGCCGCGACCGCGGGCGCGCCGTCGAGCTTGCCCTGGAGCGCGAGGACCGGCGCGAGGAGGTCGCCGAGGCGCGCGAAGTCGGCCTCCCACGCGGCGTCGGTGGCGTAGAGGGGCGCGAGGTCCCACGTGCGGTCGGCGGGGACGTCGCGGCGGGCGGGGATGGGGGCGGGTTGGGTGGCGGGGGTGGTCATGGGTGTGGCTCCTTTGGCAAGACTCATAAACTTCTCTGGAAGCTATCATGATTCCCGGCCGATTCCAAGAGGGAGTGGGATGCGGGATTGCGCGCGGGGGTGGGGGAAGTGTGAGGGGGGCTTTGCCCATGGGAGTGGACATGCGAGTGACAAGTGAAAAGTGACAAGTGAAAAGATGCGGTGGCGCGCCTTCGGGCGCGCGAGGAACGAGAGAGGAGGGAGAGGGAGAGAAGTGACGAGTTTGAGGTGCGCCCGCGGCGCGGGCGGGAAGAATAGGAAATGGGCGCGGCTGGAAGCCGCACCTCCGGAAGTGGCGCGTGCCTGCCAAGCGCATGGAAAGCTTTCCATTTGCCTCCATGCCGCGGCCATTTCGCACGGCGGGCAGGGGACTGCCCGCCCTACCAGCCCGATACAGCCCGACAAATGCGAATGTCTTGACTTTACGCTGTACTGGACCATGCGAAAGACTGCATCCAACGGCCAACCGCAGTACTCCCCCTGCCGCCCTTTCCATTTGCACCGAATGCACAATCCCATTGCCGATCCTTTCACCGGGCGGCACCCCCCTCTCGGAGGGGGGCGAATGCTTGCGCGCAGCCCAGGCCCTGAATACGGAGTTTGTTTCGGAGGAAGCTGGCCACACGATTCCTTGGAGCAAAGCCAGAAAACGTGCAACCGCATCCGGGGAGGGCCCGGCTTCGTCCGGGCCGTGTCCGTTGGGCGACATGACAGGAAGCCTGTCCGCGCGGCCGCGACAAAGCGCGGCCCTCCCAAGGAGGCTGCATTGCTCCGTGAGCCTTTCCAGCGCATCCCCGCTGCGGACGCGCAGAAGCGCGTCCCTCCCCGTGGAGAGCGCACGGGAGGGAAACTTCCGGGTAGATACGGAACAACATAAACCGCTCCAAAATCCCCGAAGAACCCCATTCTCCAAAAATCGCTCCACAATCTCTCGGCAATACTCCCCGTCCATCATGATTCCCGAAGAACCCCCAGGTTGCACTTTTCGCCCACGCCCGATTGCGAGCGGACGCCGTCATGGGCGGGCGGTGATGGAGTCGAGCATGGCCTTGATGGTTTCGCTGGAGGCGGGTTTGATCAGGGCGCCGGTGAAGCCGTGCTTGGCGTAGGTGTGCTTGTGTTCGTCGTCCGCCGTGAAGACGAAGACCGGGAGTTTGCAGAGGGCCGGGTTGGCGCGGATGGTTTGGACGAGTTCGGCGCCGCCCATGCCGGGCATCTGGAAGTCGGTGACCAGCAGGCCGAAGGGGCGCGGGCCGGGGGCGCGGAGTTTTTCCAGCGCTTCGGCGCCGTCCAGGACGGAGACGAATCCGTCGATGCCCAGTTTGCGGCAGTGCCCTTCCACACCGGCTCGCCGGGGACGGCTCGCCCCACCAGGGGCCTTGCTGTCCAATCAAGGGGCACCAAAAGTCGAGGCGGAAGGGAGGAGGGGGCACAAACTGGAGATGTGCCCAAGGGGAAAGAGGGGGCGAAAAGGGAGAGCAACGCCCCGAAGTGCAGCCGTATTCTGGGCGGGCCCGGCTTCGTCCGGGCCGTGTCCACGGGGCGTTTCGGGAACATGCCTGGAACGCACCGTGCGCGCGGCCGCGACAAAGCGCGGCCCTCCCACTGGAGAGCGCTCGCGTTTCCGCGCGCGACTTTGTGGTGGGGAGGTGCGGCTTCCAGCCGCGCCGCTGGAGGGGGAGATTGTGGGGAAGCAGGGGCATTTTCGGCCTGTTTTCCACCTCCGTGCAACCCGCGGGCGGGACGCCCGCGCCCCCAGGAACCACCCGCTTTTCCATCCGTTTTCCCGCAATGGTCCGCCTGCAGGGCGCATTACCCCCTTGTCACATGCCGGTCCCGAGTTGTCTAGTACAGCGTAAAGCTTGTTCTTTTGCGTGTTTTCGGGGGGTAGGGCGGCGAGTCCCAGTGCCGCGGGGGGGGCAGGCGCACGATGCAGGTCGCGTCCTTTTCGCACGGCAATCCCGTGCAGGGAAAGAAAAGAGGCCCGGCGGGTGGGCCGGGCCGGTGGGACGGGGATGCCGCTTATTCGGCGGGCATGGCGTCATCGGAGATGTCGCCGTTCATGTAGACGTTCTGGACGTCTTCGAGTTCGTCGAGGGCGTCGACGAGCTTGAGCAGCGAGGCGGCCTGGTTGGGGTCGTTGATCGGCACCCACACGGTCGGGACCATGTTCACGCCGGATTCTTCGGTGGGGGTGTAGCCGGCCTGGGTGATCTTTTCGGAGACTTCGTTGTAGACGTTCGGGGCGGTCAGGATCTCGAATTCGTCGCCTTCGCGGGTCATGTCGTCGGCGCCGGCTTCGAGGACGAGTTCGGTGAGGGCGTCTTCGTCGACGCCTTCGGCGTTGACGAGGATCTGCCCGCGGCGCTCGAAGTTCCGCATGACCTGGTTGGAACCCGCCAGGGTGGCGTTGTGCCGCTGGAGGAGGTGGCGGACTTCGGCGACGGAACGGTTGCGGTTGTCGGAGAGGCAGGTGATGATCAGGCCGACGCCGCCGTTGGCGTAGGCTTCGAAGAGGATTTCTTCGAGGGCGCCGCCGCCGAGTTCGCCGGTGCCTTTCTTGATGGCGCGGTCGATGTTGTCGGCCGGCATGTTGACGGCCTTGCATTTGCCGAGGATGGTGCGCAGGGTGATGTTGGCGCCGGGATCGCCGCCGCCGGAGCGCGCGGAGATGGTCAGTTCCTTGGCGAGCTTGGAGAAGATCTTGCCGCGCTTGGCGTCGGTGGCGGCCTTCTTGTGCTTGATGGTTGCCCATTTGCTGTGTCCACTCATTGGGGGGTCCTTTCTCTCGGGGGATTGGGGGTCAGGGGGGAAGGAGGCGGGTCATTCGTCTTCTTCTTCGGCCTTGTTCTTGGCGGCTTCGGCGATGATCTTCTGGGCGACGTTGGAGGGGACGACGTCGTAGCGGGCGAATTCCATCTCGAAGGAGCCGCGTCCGCCGGTCATGGACCGGAGTTCGGAGGAGTACTTGAAGATTTCGGCCTGCGGGACTTCGGCGACGATGACCTGCATGCCGTCTTCGCTCTCCATGCCCAGGATGCGGCCGCGCTTGTGGTTGAGGTCGCCGGTGCAGTCGCCCATGAAGTCGCCCGGGATGGTGACGCGGACGGTCATGATGGGCTCGAGCAGGACGGGCTTGGCCTTCTGCATGCCGTCCTTGAAGGCGGCGCGCGCGGCGATCTTGAAGGCGATTTCGGAGGAGTCGACTTCGTGGTAGGAGCCGTCGTAGACGGTGATCATGGTGTCGACGACGGGGTAGCCGGCGACGGCGCCCTTGAGCATGCCGTCGACGAGCCCCTTTTCGATGGCCGGCAGGAAGTTGCGCGGGATGCAGGTGCCGACGATGCCGTCGACGAACCAGTTCTCGGCGCCTTCGGGCTTGGGCTCGATGCGGAGGTACACTTCGCCGTACTGGCCGCGGCCGCCGGACTGTTTCTTGTGCTTGTAGTGGCCTTCGCCCTTGGCGGTGACGGTTTCCTTGTAGGCGACCTTGGGGACGGAGAGGTTGACTTCGACCTTGGAGCGGGCCTTCATGCGCTCCATGGCGGTGTCGATCTGGACGTCGCCGATGCCGGCGATGATCAGTTCGTGGGTCTCGTCGTTGCGCTTGACCTCGATGGTCGGGTCGTCGGCCGCGACGCGCTGGAGGCCCTGGCCGAGCTTGTCTTCGTCGCCCTGGTTCTTGGGGGTCACCGCGAAGAAGACGACGGGCTGCGGGAAGACCATCGGCGCGGTCTTGACGGAGGTGCCGGGGGAGCAGAGGGTGTCGTTGAGGTCGGTGTTCTTGAGCTTGGCGAGGGCGATGATGTCGCCGGCGGAGGCCTCGGGGACGGTGTCCTGGCGCTTGCCGTTGGAGAAGTAGAGGGTGCCGGTGTTTTCCTTGGCGCCCTTCTGGGCGTTGAAGACTTCGGACTTTTCCCTGACGGTGCCGCCCCACACGCGGGCCATCGTGAGCTGCCCGACGAAGGGGTCGTTGACCGACCGGAAGACCTGCGCGACGAACGGCGCGTCGGCGGCCGGGTTGATGGGGTTGCCGTCGGCGTCCTTGCCGGGGCGGTCGAGCGGGGAGGGCATCAGGCGGGCGAGGCCGAGGAGGAACTCGTCGAGGCCGATGGACTGCTTGGCCATGACGGTGAAGATCGGGATGAACTTCTCCTGCAGGACCGAGGCGCGCAGGCCGCTGGAGAGCTCGTCGGCGGTGAGGGCGTCGCCGTTGAGGACCTTCTCGATGAGCTCGTCGGAGGATTCGGCGGCGGCGTCGGTGAGGCGGGAGCGGATTTCCTCGGACTTGGCGTCCTGGGAGGAGAGGACGTCCACGACGGACTTGCCGTCGGCGGCGGGGTAGGTGATGACTTCGCAGCGGGGGCCCCAGACTTCCTGGAGGGCGGCGACGGTGCCGTCGAAGTCGGCGTTTTCCTTGTCCATGCCGGTGATGACGATGGCGCGGGGCATCTGGATGGCTTCGCAGCGCTTCCAGGCGCGGACGGTGCCGACCTGGATGCCGCTGGTGGCGTCGATGGTCATGACGGCGGCGTCGGCGACGGTGGTGGCGGCGACGACCTGGCCGTGGAAGTCGGCGTAGCCGGGGGTGTCGAGCATGACGAGGCGGAGGGGCTTGCGTCCCTTGGGGCGCCAGACGGCGTCGAAGGGCTTGGCCCAGACGGAGATCTTGCGGGCCTTTTCCTCGTCGGTCCAGTCGGCGAAGCTGGTGCCGTCGGCGGAGGAGCCGAGGCGGTCGTTGACGCCGAGCTTGAAGAGGAGCGAATCGAGCAGGGTGGTCTTGCCGCTGCCGGTGTGGCCGACGAGCGCGAAATTTCTAACGTCCGCGACGGGGATGTCCTTCATGATACTTTTACGCCTTTCTGGGGTTGCACTGGTTCGGCCCGCCGCACGGGAGCGCGGCGGGAACGCATCCATCCTCTATACATGGGAACCGCCCCTCCCGCAACCGGAAAGTGGGGCAAGGCGCCAAAAAGTTCGCCCCGGGGGCGCACAACCCGCTGGCCCGCCGGCCGCCCGGAAGTTTTCCAATGATTGGAAACTTTTTTTCCAATGGTTGGAAAAAATGGGCCGAATTTTCCAACGATTGGAAAAATTTTTCGCCGGTTTTCCAATGATTGGAAAAAAATTTCGGGGCGATTTTGGGAAACAAAAAGGAATGCCGACCAGACAAGCTCCGTCCACCCATGGGCCAATCCCGTTCGCTCTCCTTTCTCTTCGGCCTGCGGCGCAAAACACGGAGCGCGCGGAGGAAGGAGGCACGGAGGGGTTTGGAGGGAGGAGCTTCGCGCGTCGAAAAATGTCCCGCCCAAGCGTTTGTCCGGTGTTTTCCGGGTGCGAAGGCCCCTCCAAAAAACACCCCATCAAAACAACTCCGAGCCTCCGTCCTCCGCTTGCTCCGTGTTTCGCGCCGCGGGCTCCTTCGGCAAGGGAAAACCCTTATCTGATCACCATTCGGGACAACTTCTTCAAGGTGCGCCGCCCAACCGGGCGTCGGCTGGGGGCGCGGGCGGCCCGCCCGCGGACGAAAGAGCGAAAAAAGAGGAAAACGACCAATGTTTTCCGAAATCTCATGCCCTGCGGCGCGGCTGGAAGCCGCACCTCCGGAAGTGGCGCGATGGTTGTGGAAAAACTTCAATGCCACTTCCGGGGGTGCGGCATCTTGCCGCGCCCTTGCGCATGGAGAGCGGGGGGGAAGAAAATCCCCGGGGAGGGAAGCGGGCGGGCATCGCCGCCCGCTCCTTGGCTTTTCCAGGCTATTCGCCGAGGCGGAGGAAGGCGCCGGGCCCGTCTTCCCCTTCGAGGGTGACTTCGAAGAGCAGCGCGTCGCCGTCCGTGCCTTTCGCGGTGACGGAGAGAGGGAGGAGGGAAGGCTCCGTCCAGTCGCCGATCTGGCGCGTGGCTTCGAACAGGGCGGCCAGCTTGCCGGCATCGACGGTGGCCGCGTTTTCGCCGTCCTTGACCGTCACGCGGATTTCCCAGACGAAGCCCGCCGCGCGGCGTCGGGCCGCGGCTTCGTCCGGCGCGAAGCCGGCGATCTGGATTTGCGGCTCGTTCTCGAACAATCCTTCCGCACCCAGCGCATACGACGACCAGGCATGTTCCGAATCCCTCACGTCCTTCTCCTCGCGCCCCTCCTCGGCAGACCACGCCCGGAAGGCGTCGTATTCCCCGACGCTCCCGATGCGCTCTTGCAACCGCGCATCCTCCGCCTCCGCCAGGGCCGCGGCCACTTCGGCCTCGTCCTTCGCGTCGGGCCATCCCCACTTCTTCTTGCCGGTCATCGGGTCGCCCATGACGTCGTCCTCGACGCCCTCGGCCTCGATCCAGTACCAGTATTCGACCTCCAGCTCGCCCGTGTCGTCGAGGAACGTGCAATCGCCCGTGTTCGGGATGTCCGCCAGGACCGTCGCCGAGGACGGCACGCTCGTGACCCCGCGGTACAGCAGGTAGTGCGTCGCCCACGCGAGGTTGTTCCACGCGAGCGTCACGCCGTTCGTGCCCGAGACCACGCTCTCGAAGGCGATGGGCAGCGGCTCGAAGACGGCCGTGAAGCTCTTCGGCACGTCCACACGGAACACCAGCGGATTCTCCATCGACTCGACGTCACCCGTCCAGTGCGAGAACGCGTACCCCTCGTCCGGAACCGCCGTCAGCGTCGCCTCCGTCCCGAGGTCGTACGACCCGGCGCCCTCCACCGTGCCGCCGTGCTCCGCCACGGCCGTGATTTCCACGAGTTCCCGCACCTTCTGCGTCAGCGTGTAGACCTCTCCCGCGACGATGATCTTGCCCGTGCGCATCTTGCCCGTGTCGTTGTCCGTGTAGAGGAACCGCACCGTCCCGCTGCCCGTCCCCTGGTCGTACCCGTCGACGATGGTGATCCACGGCTCCGTCACGATGGCCGTCCACACGTCCCCGATGCCGGCCGACACGCCGAACTCGCCCGCCCCGTTGTTCCCGGGCACCACGGCCCCCGCCGGGTCGATGCTCAGGTCGTACGCCCGCTGCGTGATGTACACCACCTTGTCCCCCACCGTGATGGTTCCCGTCCGCGCCGCCCCGTCCCCCACGTACGGCGAAACGATGTACAGGATTTCCCCGTCACCCGTCCCCGAAGCCCCGCCGAAGATGGTGATCCACGTCTTGTCCGACGCCACCGCCGTCCACGACACCTGTCCGTCCGGGTGGATGGAGATCGAATCGCTGCCCCCGTCCGTCCCGAACAGCTTCGTCTCGTATTCCACCTCCACCCCGCGCGCCTTCTGGCTCACCTTGAACGGCCGCCGCGCAATCGTCACCGTCCCGCTCCGCGGGTACACCGTGTCGTTCGGCGCCGCCTGCAAGACCACCGTGCCCGGCCCCACCCGGTTCGTCGAACCCGACACCGTCAGCCACGCGAGCTTGTTCTCGATCTGCCACTGCACGATGTCCGACAGCGACACCCTCACCTCGCAGCTTTCCCCCGCCGCCGCGAACTCGTATCCGTTCCCCGACAGCGCCGACACCGCCGCCGGCTGCGTCACCGTGTGCATCTTCGCCGACACCTTCGTGTCCCCCGGCGTCACGACGATTTTCCCCGTCCGCTCGTAGAGCGTCGGATTCGGCGCCGCCGAATACACCACATTTCCGTTGCCCGCCCCCGTCCCCGTGTCCGCGTAGATGGTCAGCCAGTTCGCCTGGCTCGCCGCCGACCACGGCAAATCCGGCGTCGCCGTCACCGCAATCAGCCCGTTCGCCCCCTCCACGCTCGCCGTCGTCTTCTCCGGGCTGATGCCGAACTCCAGCGCCGTCCGCCCCGCCTGCGTCACCGTGAACGTCTCCGTGCCGATCTTCACCGTCCCCGTCCGCGCCTTCCAGCTCGGATTCTCCCCGATGGCCACCGCCACCAGGTCGCCGCCCTGGCCGCGTCCCCCGTCCACCACCGAAATCCAGCTGTTCTTCGGCTCCACCGTCCACGTCGTGATGGCCAGCGCGTCCACCGTGATGGGAATCACGTGCGTCAAGTAGTCGTACTCCGCCTTCACCGGCGAAAGCTTGATCCGCCGCCCGTACTGGAACACCGTGAACGTCTGCCCTCCCACCGTCAGCGTCCCCTGCCGCGTCACCGCTTCGTTCAACGGGGCCACCGTGAAGGTCACCGTCCCGTTCCCCGTCCCGCTCACCGGCGACACGCTCACCCAATCCACGTTCGCCCGCGCCTGCCAGCTCATCCGGTCCGGCGGCGTCACCGTGATGGTCCCGGTTCCCCCCGCCGATTCGAACGTCGCGCTTTCCGGCGAAATCACCGCCCCCAGCCCATCCTGCGTCACCGTGTGGACGTGTCCGCTCACGTAAACATACCCCGTCCGGCTTTCCGCGTTCGTCGCCGCCCCCACCACATACGCCACCGGCGTCCCCGCCGCCCCGCTCGTCGCATTCAGCGTGATCCACGGATCGCTCACGCTCGCTTGCCACGTCCCGCTCCCCGATACCACGATCGCCGCACCGCCCCCGCCCGTCCCGAAGTTCCGCGTCACAGGCGTGATCGACAGATTCGAATCCACCGCCGTCGGCGGATTCGGTCCCTTCTGCACCCAAAACGCCAGACTCGACACATTCACCGTCTTGCTCGTCACTGACACCCCGTTCAGACGGAACTCAATCTTGTGGTTCCCCGTCGTCTGCGGCTGCCAGTCCCAGCTCGCCTTCCCCGATGTCGAAAACAGCACCGCCCCGTCCAGCCATATCGCCCCCTCGTCCCCGCTCCCCACCTTGAACGGCGGATACCCCACCTCCGCATGGCCAGCAACGTTGTACCCTCCTTGCGACCGCACCGTCACCGCCCCGCTCGTCCCGGTCACACCCCATGCACGCCCCGCTGCCACCATGCAAACCAAGCCCGTCGCCAGCCACTGTTTCATCGCTTTCATGCTTCGCTCCGTTCGTTTACCATTCTGTCCAAATCATCCTTTTCCCACCCCTCACCCCGCTATACACACCCCACCCCCGTCGCCCGCTCCCTCCTCCGGCCAAATCGCGCAAATGGCAAGCCCGACTTTCGGATTTGCACCATCTGCCACCCCGTGCTACTCTGCCTCCCGCAATCCACGAAATGCCCCTGCCATGATTGACCGCACCATATCCCCCTTCGTCCGCAAACTCGCCGGATTTTATCCCGTCGTCACCATTCTCGGCCCCCGCCAGAGCGGCAAGACCACCCTCGCCACAGCCCTCTTTCCCTCCCACGAGTACCGCAGTCTCGAGGCCGAAGACATCCTTCTGGCCGCCCGCGACGACCCCCGCGGCTTCCTGGCCAACGGCACGAAGCAGCTGGTCATCGACGAAGTCTAGCGCTTTCCCGCCCTCCTCACCTACATCCAGGAAATGGCGGACGCCCGCGGCGTAAAGGGCCAGTTCATCCTGACCGGCTCCCAGCAGCCCGACCTTGCCGCCGCCATCGGCGAATCCCTCGCGGGCCGCACCGGCATCTGCGAACTCCTGCCCCTTTCCCTCGACGAACTCGCCACGACCGGCCCCGCCGCGGCCGCCGCGGACCGCGACACCCTGCTCTGGCGCGGCTTCATGCCTCGCCTCTGGGCCGACACCGCCCCCATCGACCCGCCCACCTTCTACCGCGACTACTTCCAGACCTACGTCCAGCGCGACGTTCGCCGCCTCGTGAACATCCAGGACCTCGATACCTTCGGCGTGTTCGTGCGTCTCCTTGCCGGCCGCGCCGGACAGCTCCTCAACCGCGACTCCCTCGCCCGCGACGCCGGCATATCCGTCCCCACCGCCGTCAAATGGCTCAACGCCCTTGAAGCCTCCTTCCTGGTCTTCCGCCTCCGTCCCTGGCACGGCAACATCGGCAGCCGCCAGATCAAGTCCCCGAAAATCTACTTTTCCGAGACCGGCCTCGCTGCCTGGCTCGTCGGCATCCGCGACGCCACCCAGATACCCGCCCATCCGCTGGTCGGCAGCCTGTTCGAGAACCTGGTCGTTGCCGAAGCCCGCAAATCCCGGCTCAACCGCGGACTCGACCCCGACATGTGGTTCTACCGCAACGCCAAAGGCACCGTCGAAGTGGACCTTCTCCTCGAAGCCAACGGCAAACTCCATCCCCGCGAAATCAAGGCCTCCTCGACTTACTCCGGCCACTTCCGCAAAGGCCTTTCCCGATTTGCCGAAGCCGTCCCCGCCGCCGCCACTCCGAAAATCATCTATTCGGGCCGCACTCTTGGCGACCTTGCCGTCAACTTTCACGACACCGCCTCCTGGTGTCCATGACCTGGTGGGGGTACGGCTTTCCAGAAGCCGCGCCCCATCTCTTTGACAACTGCCATTTCAAATGTTGTGGCCCTTGTCCTTCAAATACGCCGCAATGAGCGCCCCACCACTCAATTCCGGACGTTGTCCCCACTTGAAGCGAACCCCCTTGTTGACAAGATGCGCCAGCCTTGCATGGGCGGTTCCATGACTTTTTGCACTTATCTTTACGCTCATGCTTTTAATGGCTTCTTCCATGGTTTTATTGCTGATAAAACCATGTGCATTCCATTGCTCAATCAACTCTTCATCTTCGTCGGAAAATAATGAGTGGGGGCGCTTGTCCAAGAGCGACATTTCCTCGTGAGTCAATGCAACCAATTTGCAACGGTCGAGAATCCGTTTGATGTCGGCTTCGCTTGGATTTTTGCCATTGAGTGCAATCAGCTTTTCGTAAATGCAATCGGCGGGTTCAATATGTTCGTAACAAACCTTTTCCCGACCTTCGTGGTTTTCCATGGCTTTGCACAAGCCATAGGCTTGTTCGCTGCACAACAAAGACTTCCACACTTCGTGGCCGCTCAGGATTCTGTGGGCACCGAAATCAAGATTCCAGAAGACAAACTCGTATCGGGCGGCTCTCAAATAATACGTTTCAGCATAAGCTCTAACCATCCCGACTCTCAAAGCACGTTTGTAGGCGTCGCCATCCAACTGTTCACGCGTCAAACCCAAATCCAATGCGTTTTTGATTTGTCGCACGCAAAATTCTTGGAACTTCATCATCATCTCCTTGTTGTTTCATAGTCTTGAAATTGCTTGGGCTACCGCCCTTCTTCGGGCATAGGCATTCTAACAAGGCGAAAACCGAAGTAACCTCCGTACTCCTGGTTGTAGTTTGTGTCCGGATTGCCGCCCTCACGATCCCCTGCTCTGAAAGTGTGAAGCGTGGGACCATCCCAAGAAAGTCCCGAACAATAGCTCCCACCACGACGAATCCGCGATTCTCCAGAATTTGGACCATTCGGGTCCGTTCCGCCACTCAGTGGACTCCCATACCAATCCAAACACCATTCATACACATTCCCATGCATATCATAGAGCGCCCATGTGTTCGGCTGATACGTCCCCACAGTCGTAGGATGGTACGCCCAATTTGCCAGGTTGCCGGAGTATTTGTCGTAGGTGTACCACCCCCAAAAACCATAGCTGTTTCCCGGCCATCGCGCAACTTTTTGCAGGTCATTCGTCGCATTGCCACCATTGTTGAAGTCACTCGTCGTTCCCGCCCGACAGGCGTATTCCCACTGCGCCTCTGACGGAAGGTCAAACTCCAACCCCGTCCGCGCCCGAAGCCGTCCCATAAAGGAATCCGCCGATACCGCCGAAGAGGCAGGCCAGTTGGCATCGCCACGGATTGTAATCCACGAAACACCACACACCGGCCATGTGTCGCTATTGATTTTAAATTTATCAGGGGAGGGATTGCTTCCTGTCACCAGCTGATATTGCTTTTGAGTTACCTCGAACATCCCCATGTAATACGGCTTGGACAGTGTCGTCTGGTACTTTCCTCCCATGCTGAACGTCCCTGGCTCGATTCTCCGCAACACCAACTTCGTTGTCTTGTAGGCGTCCGTGTTGAATCCTCCGCTCGGCGGGTCGTTCAAATACGTGACGGGATACGACGAGGCGTTCGCCCCCGCCGACAAATCCACTACGCAGTAAGCCCCGCGATACTCCACCGTGAACACCACGTTGGTGGACTGGATTTTGATTCCCTGCTTGTCCATCTCCCATAGCACGTTGTGCGTTCCCGCCTTGGTCCCCGTGTCGCCGGAAAGCGCACTTGGCAAGGATGTGTATGAAATATTCCTCATCCGATCCGTCACCGTCACGACAAGTGGATCGTTCGTTGACAACGTTCCCACCACCTCGTAATGAATCTCCGCCCCCCACGGCCACGCATACTCCGCCGTCACGTTCCTGACCTCCGCGGCCCCCGCGCCCTGCGCCCACACCCCTGCCGCCAGCGCCAGCATCGCCGCCGCCGACCTAATCCGCCTCAACCATCCGCTTCTCATCGCGCTCTCCTCGTCGGCCTCGTTCCTCGTTTGCGGAGAATGCCCTTCAAGCCAACAGAAAGGGCGTCTCCGACCGTGGTGAGTTGAGGCCCTGAGAAGCCCATCGGCACACGGAAGAAGCACGCCTTGTGAGGCGCCTCCTTGCGGTGTATTGCCGATGTAGAATTTCTCAGGTTCCAACTCACGGCACATCTTTGCAAAAGATGCGGTATTAGGATGTCCTTGCCGGACCTCTCGGCCCGACAGTCACGTATATACCCCATCCCGCCTCAAAAAGCAACCCTCGCGCGCCTTTCGCCTTTTGCGCATCCCCCTTGGGTGCAGGGCAGCATTGTGACTTTGGGGTAGTCAGGTGAAACTCCTGTCTTTTGCCTGGTGCGGCCGGTCGGTAGGGGCCGACCTCCGGGCGGCCCGTCATGGGCCATCCTTCCGCACGGCCCGCCCGGAGGTCGGGCCCTACCGGAGGGAGGGCCCGGCAAGGAAGCGCAAGGGTTTTGCCTGGAAACGCCTTTGGATACAACAGTTGGAGCCGTCTTTGCCTATCGTTGTATCCAAAGTCACGGTTTTGTCCGTGTTTTGCGCCGAGGGACGTTTTCAAAGGAGAACATCTGCTCTTTGTTGGAGGGGTGCCAGGGGCACGGGAGGCCTGTCACGGTCATTCCACTTCTTTTTCGCGGGGCGCGGCTGGAAGCCGCACCTCCGGAAGTTGCGCGATGGTTGTGGAAAACTTCAATGCCACTTCCGGGGGTGCGGCATCTTGCCGCGCCAAGTGGATGGGATGCGGGAGGGGAAAAGGCGAAACGGGGACAAGGCTTTCTGGAATGGAGAATGCCCAATGCGCAATACATTCGGGCGGATTCTGTTTTGAGACAACTCGGACAACTCGGGACAACTTTTTCAAGGTGTGCCGCCCAACCGGGCGGCGGCTGGGGGCGCGGGCGGCCCGCCCGCGGGTGGCGGAAGAGTGGCGCGGCTGGAAGCCGCACCTCCGGAAGTTGCGCGATGGTTGTTCAGAAGGTACCGCGACAGTGCCATTATCCCCACCCGGAAGGACGCGCGGAAGCGCGTCCCTCCCCAGGGGGAGCGCAAGGGGAAGTGGCAATGAAGCGACAGAATAGCCGAAACCGCTACGGGGTCAGAAGAGGGTGGGGGAGGGAGCGGGGGCGGGGGTGGAGGGGTCGAGGGTGGAGCGGTAGGAGGAGATGAGGGAGAGGATGGCTTCGCCGTACTGGGCGGTTTTGCGGGGGCCGAAGCCGGGGATGCGTTGGAGGGAGGCGAGGTCGGCCGGCATCGCGGAGGCAAGGGCGTAGAGGGTCTTTTGGGAGAAGACGATGTAGGCGGGGAGGTGCTTTTCTTCGCAGGTGCGGCGGCGCCATTGGCGGAGTTGTTCGACGAGGTCGGGGTGCTCGATGGCGGCGGGATCGATGGGAGAAGAGGGGGAGGAGGGGGAAGGTGCGTGGGGGCGGGACGGAGTGGGCGGGAGGGCGTCGCGGTGGAGGATGGCGGCGGCGCGGGCTTCGAGGAGGGCGGCGGCGCGGAAGCCTTCGGGGGCGGCGAGGGAGCGGAAGCAGGCGGTTTTGGTGCGGGCTTCGGAATCGAGGCGGTCGGCGGTTTCGCGGAGTTGCTTGCGGAGGGCCTTGTTGTCGACGTCCCAGTCGGCGGAGGAGAGGGGGGAGAGGATTCCGGTTTGGAGGAGGTTGGTGAACCAGCCGGCGGCCTTGCGGAGGCGGTCGAGGAGGGGGGCGTTGGCTTCGGCGTCGGGGTTGTCGCGGAGGTAGGCGGCGAGCTGGGGGAGGAAGCGGCGGGCGACGGGTTCGAGTTCGCGGTCGGCGGCGTGGCGGATGGCGTCGCCCGCGGCGAGGAGGGGCCCGGGGAGGGCGGAGGCGTTTTCGCCGAGCAGGTTGGCGAGGCGCAGGGCGAGGGCGTCCAGGCGGGCGAAGTCGAAGAGGTTTTCGAGGAGGGTGCGCTGCTGGTCGAGGGCGTCGGCGCGCAGGGTTTCGGCGGTGGGGATGGCGTCGGCGAGGCGGCGGTGGAAGTCGGTGACGCGCGGGTCGGTCTGGACGGCGGAGGCGGTCAGGGGCGTGCGCAGGACGAGGCCTTCGAGGGTGCGGCAGCGGGAGAGGGCGACGTACACCTGGCCGGGGGCGAAGGCGCGCCCGGCGTCGAGGATGGCGCGGTCGAAGGTGAGGCCCTGGCTCTTGTGGATGGTGATGGCCCAGGCGAGGCGGAGGGGGAGCTGCGTGAAGGAGCCTTCGACGGTTTCGACGATGCGCCCGGCGTCGGCGTCCACCGCGTACTTGCAGTTGTCCCAGCGCATGGGGGAGACGCGGATGGGTTCGTCTTCGCCGGGGCATTCGACGTCGAGCCCGTCGGCGCGCACGGCGGCGACGCGGCCGAGCTTGCCGTTGTGGAAGCGGTGGTTGGGGTCGTTCTTGACGAACATGACCTGGGCACCCGCCTTGAAGTGGAGGAGCGGTTCGAGGGGGTAGGCGGATTCGGGGAAGTCGCCGTCGACGCTGGCGCGGAAAGCGCGGGCGGGCCCGGGGAGGGCGGCGAGGCGGTCGGTGTTGATGCGGTCGGCCTGGATGTTGTGGGTGCAGAGGGTGATTTCGCCGTCGGCGGGGACGTGGGAGGGATTCCAGCGGCGGTTGAGTTCGTCGAGGACGGCGGGGGTGGCGCGGCCGTCGCGGATTTCGTTGAGCAGGTCGAGGAAGCGGCCCTCCTGCTGGCGGTACACGCGGAGGAGCTCGATGTAGCGGGGGCGTGCGAGGGAGAGGGCGCGGGAGGAGAAGAAGTACGGGGTTTCGTAGGCGGTCTTGAGGACTTCCCATTCGGCGTCCTGCGCGATGGGCGGAAGCTGGCGGAGGTCGCCGATCATCAGGAGCTGGACGCCGCCGAAGGGGCGGCGCGGGTCGCGGTAGCGGCGGAGGACGTCGTCGACGGCGTCGAGCACGTCGGCGCGGACCATGCTGATTTCGTCGATGACGAGCAGGTCCATGCCGCGGATCATGTCGATCTTGGCCCGGGACATGCGGAAACGGCGGGTGCCTTCGTGTTCGACGCCGGGCAGGTGGGGCCCGAGGGGGAGCTGGAAGAAGGAGTGGAGCGTGACGCCCCCGGCGTTGATGGCCGCAATGCCGGTGGGGGCGGTGACGACCATGCGTTTGGGGCAGGTTTCGCGCAGGGAGCGGAGGAAGGTGGTCTTGCCGGTGCCGGCGCGGCCGGTGAGGAAGAGGTGGCGTCCGGTGGAGAGGATGTAGGCGCGGGCGAGGGAGAGTTCGGGGTTGTCGTCAGGGGGGATGGAAGGGGTTGTGGAAATTTCGTTCATGGATGGAGAGTGGCGCATGGGAGAGGAAAGGGCAAGGTTTTTCTTTGGGGGGAGGGCACTACGGAATGTGGGCGGCACGGGGGCCGCCCGGCAAAACATGGACGGCGGGAAACGGGACGGAGGGAAACGGGTGGGGGGCAGGGGGGGAGTGGGCGGGAGGAGGGGCTAGGGGAGGGGGCAGGTGGCGCGGAGGTGGTAGAAGGTGGCGGGGGAGGAATTGGTGTCGAGGTGCCAGGAGACGGGGGGGGTGTTGGTGATTTCGAACTGGGAGGTGGATGCGGGCAGGAGAAGGTTGGTGGTGAAGGAGAGCTGGTAGGTGACGCCGGTGGCGGAGGGCCAGGAGAGGAGGGTGCCGGTGGAGTCGGCTTCGGCGTCGAGCCGGAAGAAGGACGCGCCGTCGTTGGGGTCGGTGCCGAGGCGGTATTCGGAGAGGTTGTCGAAGCCGTCGGCGTCGGGGTCGAGGTTGGGGTTGCAGGCGGTCGCGCCGCCGAAGTGGGCGATCGCCCACCAGTCGGGGATGCCGTCGGAGTCGGTGTCGAGGCGGCGGATGGCGTTGGTGAAGGTGACGCTGGCGGTCCCGAGGGTGTTGGAGGCGACGAAGGTGAAGACGTTGGTGGCGGGGTAGCTGGAGTTGATTTCGAGGTAGCCGGTGCCGACGTCGAAGGAGTAGGTGTATTCGTCGGCGACGGTGTGCGCGGCGTCGAGGGTGATCAGGGGGTATTCGCCGGAGACGTATTGGTAGAGGTTCAAGATGGGCGCGGCGTCGAGGTCGACGAGAAGGTCGCCGAGGGGCTGCCAGGCGGGGGCGTTGCCGGCGGTGACGGTGACCTCCTGTTCGATGCTCCCGGCGGCGTTTTCGGCGCGGAAGGTGAAGGTGTAGGCCCCGGCGGCGGGGGCTTCGAAGATGAAGATGTCTTCGGCGATGGCGTAGGCGGAGTCGTCGATTTCGTCGCCGGTGCGGGAGTCGAAGGTGCCGACGAGGGTGACGGCGGGGGACGGAAAGCCGGTGACCTGGCTCTTGAGGTCGATGGTGATTTCGCCGCCGACGCCGGTGGTGTAGGCGGTTTCGCCGGTCCAGGCGGGGGCGGTCTGGGCGGCGTCGAACCAGTCGAGGATTTTCTTCATGAGGGCGTTGCGGCGGGCGGCGTCGGGGATGGTCTCGAAGGGGTAGCCCATGACGACGGTGCGGCAGACGGAGTTGGAGCAGGCGATGATGGCGCCGTTGGTGCCGGAGGTGCCGCCGTAGGTGGCGGCGACGAAGGCTTCGCCGACGGGGGCGAGGGTGTCGGGGTAGTTGGCGGCGTAGATGTCGGGGAGGTTGTTGGTGTAGTTGAAGTCGGCGCGGGTGTTGGCGAGGAAAGTGCCGCTCTTGCCGCTGACGATGGCGCTGCCGCCGTCGTCGGCGACGTAGGTGCAGTGGAGGTAGTTGGTCATGAAGGCCTTGTCGGCGGCGGAGCCCTTGGCGGAGAGGTCCCAGCCGATTTCGGAGCCGGAGACGAAGAGGGCGCCGCCGTTGTCGAGGAAGGCGGCGAGGAGCTGCTGTTCGCCGTAGGAGAAGGTTTCGTCGGCGGTGGATTCTTCTCCGAGACACCAGACGACCTTGGGGTAGCGGGCGAGGTCGGAGGAGGTGACGCGGGAGGCGTCCATGAAGTCGAAGGAGCGTCCGGCGGCGGCGATGGCGTTGCCGTGTTCCTTGACGTAGTCGAAGGAGTTGATCATGCGCGGGCGGACGAGGGTGACGTTGCCCTTGAGGTTGTTGGCGAAGTAGCGGGTCGGGGACTGGGCGCCGTCGTTGCGCTTGAAGCCGTCGACGACGAGGACGTCGGCGGTGGAGCCGTCGGAGGAGAGCCCGGCGCCGGCGACGGGCGAGGAGAGGGATTCGCCGCCGAGGTTGGTGGCGCAGACGCGGAAATAATATGGGTTGCCGGCGGGGAGGTCGGTGAATTTGTGGGCGTATTCGTCGGCGGGGGAGGTGATGGCGACGGGGTTGCCGAAGGCGTAGCCGTTGGTGGAGACGTAGATGACGAAGCCGGTGTGGGGGTCGGACATGCGGTTGGTGCCGTGGGGCATCTGCCAGGAGACGGTGACGCAGTTGGGGCCGGAGTTGGTGGCGGCGACGGCGACGGGGGCGTCGGGGGCGCAGATTTCGCGGACGGTGAGGGTGGAGTCGGTGGCGTAGCGGGTGACGAAGTGGCGCAGGATGCCGCGCAGGGCGGAGCGGGCGAGCCATTCGCGTCCGGTGGGGGACTTCATGATGGCGGCGTCGAGTTCCTTGTCGTGGAAGGCGACTTCGGCGATGGTGTTGTCCATCTTGGTCCAGATGGAGCCGCCGTAGATTTCGCCGTAGTGGGAGCCGAGGGTGCGCGCGCAGTCCTGCTGCCAGGCGGTGGCGACGAGGCCGTGGGCGTGGGCGGCGGTCATGTTGCTGACGATGGAGTTGGCGATGCAGCGGGCGAGGTTGGTCTGCCCGGCGAGGTAGGAGCCGGTGACGCGGGTGTCGTAGAGGCCCATGCAGCCGCGCTGGGAGCCGGAGGCGTTGGAGTGGAAGGAGAGGTAAAGGCGGCGCCAGCGCGGCCAGTCGTTGGTGCGGCACATGGCGTAGGCCATGCGGTTGGGGGCGGAGACGTTGTCGTCCTGGTCGTGGCTGGCGGTGGAGTTGTAGATGCTGTCGGGGAGGCCTTGGGAGTCGAGGACCATGCGCTGGGTCCAGTAGCGGGCGCCTTCGAGTTCGCGCTCGTAGCCGGACTTGCCGGCGGTGCCGCGCGAGATGTCGCCCATGCCGTTGCCGAAGCGCACGGCGTCGGCGATGACGGTGCCGTCGTCGAAGCCGGGGGCGAAGTTGGAGATGTTGACGCAGCCGTTGGTGCCGGCGTCGAACCAGTAGTTGCCGAGCCAGACCCATCCGTTGCCGACCTGGCGGTGGTCGACGCGGACGTCGGTGACGCCGCCGGCGTGGTGGACGCGGTAGAGCTGCGGGACGCGGTCGGAGCCGGGGCGCGCCCAGACGTAGACGGGGTATTCGCCGGCCGCCGGGAGGGACGGGCGGAAGGAGGCCCAGGCGGTGGTGCCGGTGGCGCAGGTGTTGGCCCAGCGGTAGCCGACTTCGCCGGCCTTGCCGTGGTAGTAGTCGGTCTGGCCGGTGTTGCCCCAGTTGCCGCCGTAGGTGACGCGCGAGGCGAGGGTGGCGGCGGTGTCGACGTTGTCGATCACGACTTCGTTCGTCTGCCAGCCGAGCGGGCGCATCGGGACGATGGTCGCGCCCGCCTTCCACGCCTGCAGGGCGAAGTAGTTGAGCTGGTCGATCGTCCCCATGTCCTCGACCATGCCGTAGGTGATGCCGCGTCCGGCCGCCCAGGCGTTGGTCTGGCCGTTGGCGGTGAAGCCGTGGCCCGCGGCGACGTAGAGGACGATGCCGGAAAGCGCCCCGTGGGGCTGCTCGGCGGTGGATGTGCCGAAGGGGGACCAGGAGTCGGCGTCGGGCTCCTCGGGGGCGGTGGAGGTGCCGTCGATGGTCAGGCGGCGCCACTGGATGGAGCCCGCCGTGCCGGAGTTGCTGGCGCAGAAGATGACGCCGAAGTCGCCGCCGTCGAGGGCCGGGGAGAAGGCGAAGGTGTTGGTGTAGTTCTGCTTCAGGGGGACGGGGCAGTCGCCGACGAGGGTGAAGGTGGTGCCGCCGTCGACGGAGGCGTAGAGCGAGGCCTGGCGCGTGACGTTGGAGGACGCGGGGCGGAAGACGGTGGTCACCTGCGTGACGACGCCGGCGAAGGCCGGGGTGGTGGCGCAGGAGTTGGTCGGATTGTAGAGATAGACATAGCCAGTGTCTCCGCCAGTGGGATCAGAACTCGGAGCGGGTGCCACGCGGCATCCAGTGAGTTCCCAGGCACGGCCGTTGACATTCGTGGTGCCGGTGAAGTTGCTGCCACATTCGGTCCATCCTTCGGGGACGGTGAAGTCCCATGTGGTCGATACGGGCGTGATTTCGGTGGAGGGTTCGTCGCCGCCGGTCTCCTCGGTGGTGGTGGCGGTGGTCTCGACCCAGACGGAGCGGGTGTTCTCGGTGAGGGCCTGGACGCGGATCCAATATGGGGTTTCGGGGGAGAGGCCTTCGATGGTGTCGGAGGGGGAGGTGACGGTCTTGGGATAGCCTTCGGGGCGGTTGGCGGCGCAGTAGCGGCCGGTGGTGCCGGAGAAGGAGAGTTTGATGTTCTTGAGGCCCGCGCCGCGGAGGGAGCCGGAGGTGGAGTCGGCGTGGCGTTCGGCGTAGGGGGCGACGATCTTCACGGCGAGGGTTTCGCCGTCGAGATAGGGAAGGTCGTAAGACTGTGCGGACCAGTCTTCGTCGTCGGTGGATGCGGCGCGGCACTCGCCGAGGAAGTTCCAGGGGCCTTGGTCGAGGCGGTAGTAGACACGGAGGACCGAGCAGGTGATGCCGACGGTGGAATTGGCGGCGTTCCACGGGCAGTTGGAGAAGGAGAGGTTCGCGCTGGTGGCGCCGTAGAGCGGGAAATCCCAGGACAGGAGGGCCTGTCCGGGATGGCCGGCCAGGTAGTGTCCCGCATATTTGGCCGTGGAGCAGTAGCCGGGGCCTGCGCCGAGGTTGCTGGAGGTCGTAACGGTGCGGACGGTCCCCGTGTAGCACCAGGACTGGCCGGAAAGGAACTGGTTCGTCCCGAGGGAGGCCGACGGGCAGGTGGCGGTCCAGTTGGTGTAGGGGCCGCTGGCGACGTCAACCTGGTAGGCGGCGGCGCCGGGGGCGGCGGTCCAGGAGAGGGCGATGTTGGTGGCGGCGGGGTCGGCGGCCATGCCGGAGGGGACCATGCCGGGGGTGACCGTCACGATGTCGGACCAGTTCGTGGAGGAGGCGTTGCGGACGCGCAGGCTGACGGGCGAGGAGAGGCCGGTGAGGTTGGTCGCACAGGTGTCGGCGAGGGGGGTTCCGGTGGCGGCGACCCAGTTGGTGGTCGTGCCGGTGGCAACGAAGGAGTGGAGCAGGACCGTCGTGGGCTCCCCGGTCGTCACGTTTTCGAAGCGGAAAACGGTTCCGCCGGGATTGGAGATGGAACAGGCCGTGGCGTAGTCGAGGATGGCCGAGACGTTGGAGCAGGCGTAGGTGCCGACCGTGGTGAAGCCGGTGCTCCCGGCGGGGGCGGCCAGGACGCGGAGTTTGCGGCCTTCGTAGTTCGACGCGGCGGCGGCGCGGACGCGGACGGCTACCTGCGTGACGGTGCCGGAAACGGGCGGCGTCTGGATGTAGGAATTGGAGTACGTCAGGTAAACGTAGCCGGGGTCCTGGTAGTTGGTGATGCCGGGGCGGAGTTCCAGCTTGCCGCGGAGCCCCCAGGCGCTGCCGGCCACGTTGACGGTGGTGGGCGTGGTCGTGGTGACGTTGTTCGTCACCCAGCCCTCGGCGGAGGAGAACGAATTGGAGAAGACGAGCGGCACGTCCTCCCACCAGCCGTCCGTAAGCCCTTCGGGCGTGGGGGCGGACTGGACGACGTAGCCGGCGGGATCCGCGACGGCCGGGGTCCAGGAGAAGAGCGCGGAGGAGGCGTCGATGCCCGTGGCGCGGGCGGCGGGGGCGCTGGCGCCGGAGCCGCCGCCGGAGCCGCCGCCGGAGTAGGTGTCGAACTTCTCGCCGAGGAGTTCCCACAGCTCCTCCGCTTCCGGCGCGTGGGTCAGGCACCAGATGCCGACGCCGCCGAGGCCCTTGGACTTCGCGTAGTCGTACTTGAGTCCGAGCGATTCCGCGTCGTCGTAAAAACACTGGTAGGCATTCGTGCCGGACTTGTACGTGTAGTACGGGACGGACCCGTTCGAGTCCCATTGGCGCCCGTGGTTTTCGGCGGCGGCGACCGCGTTGGGGTATGTCACGGCGGCCGAGTAGGACGCGCCGCAGGATTTCGCGCCGATGCTGGTGGTGGCGGACTTCCAGCGGCGGCCATAGTAGGGCACCGCCAGCATGAGGTGGGCGGCGTTGGTCATCTTGTTGAGATAATAGCGGGTCGAATAGTCCACGCTGCACCAGGAGGATGCCCCCTGCCACTGCGCCGAAGAATAGAGCGGCGCGACGGGCCCCGGCGTGGCGGAACCGGCATAATAATAGTCGTAGCCCATGATGATGGAGTAATCCACGCCGATCTTCTCGTACTCGCCGACCGCGAAGTCCGCGTACCAGTCCACCGACGGCAGGCAGATCGAGACTTCCAGGTTGGCCGCGTGCGCCTTCGCGACGAGATTGCTCATGAACGCCGTCAGCGCCTTCGTCGCCCCCGACCACGACCCGACCGACTCGAAGTCGATGCAGATCCCATCCCCGCCGCGTGCCGTGGTTTTCGCGACGAGATTGGTGATCAGCTTCGTGCAGGCCGCGCTGTTGGTGAGCAGCGCATGGTTGGCGGTCTCGCCGAAGAGCGTCGCCGTCAGGAGAACCTTCACGCCATTGGAATGCGCGGTTTCGACGACGGGATCCGTGTTCCACCCATGAAGGCTGGAGATGCTCCCGGCGCTCCCGACCTCGGCGGAAAAATACGCGACGTGGGTCAGGTTGGAGTAGTCATAGGAGAGATAATCCCCCGCCTCGGCCCAGTAGGGATGCCAGCCGAGCACGCGCGCCCCGTCCGCGATGCCGGCGGCCCGCGGCGTGATGACCGACTTCTTCGGCACGGCCCTGAGCGCCTTGCGCCGCTGCGCCGCCGTCTGCCCGTCCGGATGCGCCTCCATCTCCAGCTGGTGGATGGGCACGAACCCCGCGAAATCCGCCGGCGGCGCGAAGGGGAAATCCGCCTCCGAAACGTCCGGCACCTCGAACGGCGGCGGATCGTTCTCGGCGGCCGTGTCTTCGCCTTCCTCCTGTGCAAACGCCCCGGGCGGAACACCCAGAACGGCAAGGGCTGCAATGGCCAACAGACGGCGGAAAAGAGAGGTCGCTTTCATGCCCTCGATTATACCCCGCGGAGGGTGCGGGTTGAAGCCAAAAAACGCGGGAAAAAGCAGGGGGGGGGTGTCCGGCAAAAAGCTTTCGATTCCTTGTCGGGCATTCCCGCCGGTAGGATCCGACCCGAATGCTGATCTCTTGAGGGAGGGGCTCACGGCGCGAAACACGGAGGGAACGAGAGGAAGGAGGCACGGAGGGTTTTGGGAGGGAGCGTTTGTTGGAGGAGACTTCGCACCCGGAAAACGCTGGACAAACGCTTAAGAGGGACTTTTGGAAGGACGAAGCCACTTCCTGGAAAATCTCCGTGTCTCCTTCCTCTGCGCGCTCCGTGTTTGCGCCGCAGGCACGGAAGGGAACACGCGTTCCCGGATTCCGGAACCCGAAAAACCTTCAACGCGTGCGCAAGGGGGGGCGTCGGGGGCGTTGGGCGCATCTCCGGTTTGTGCACGGGGCGGACCAAATCCACGCTTGCATATTCCCGCGCGGGGCGCATGGTGTGGCGAGGCGTCCCCGCCGAGCCGTTCTTGCCGGTTTTCCAGACCTCCTGCCCCCTTCCACACCGGCTCGCCGGGGACGGCTCGCCCCACCAGGGGCCTTGCTGTCCAATCAAGGGGCACCAAAAGTCGAGGCGGAAGGGAGGAGGGGG
>JAFYAC010000124.1 GCA_017540905.1 Kiritimatiellia bacterium
AAAATCCGCTTCTAGAGCGGTTTAAGAAATACTGTAGCCGTTTCGGGAGGGCCGCGCTTTGTCGCGGCCGTGTGCAAGGACGAAAAACAAGGCCCGGACGAAGCCGGGCCCTCCCCCCGGCTTGCGGCTACACTTTTTCTTAATTTGCTCTAAACCGCATCAAAGAATCCAAACCAAGGAAAAAGAATCCAAGATCAATTCTTGACGGAACTCATACTGGTAGGGCGGGCAGTCCCCTGCCCGCCGTGCGAAAGGTCCACGCCATGAAGACCCCTCCGGCGCCCCCCTCCCTCCTCACTTTTGAGATTACGGAAAACATTGATGTTTTCCTCCAAAACCCCATGCGCTCCCCCCCATGCAAACCCCGCCCGCCCGGAGGCGGTTCGCCCGGTCCCCGCCCCCTTTCTTTCCCTGCGCTTTTGGCTTGTATCCCCCCCGCGGGGTGGCACTATGGCGGCATGGACGCGCGATTCCACATGCCGATGCTGTTGCAGCCCGTGTACAAGGAGTACATCTGGGGCGGCGACCGCTTCATCACCGAGTTCCACCGCCGCCTCAACCCCGGCCGCTACGCCGAATCGTGGGAAATCGCCGACCATCCCGACGGCCGCACCCGCATCCTCAACGGCCCGTGCAGCGGCCAGACCCTGTCGGAGGCGCTCGTGGAGCACGGACGCGACATCCTCGGCCCGTCGCTGGCCGGCTGCAAGAGCTTCCCGCTCATGATCAAGCTGATCGACGCCAAGGAAACGCTCTCCGTGCAGGTCCATCCCGACGACGAGTCCGCGGCGCGCTACGGCGGCGAAGCGAAGAGCGAAATGTGGTACGTCCTCTCCGCGACGCCGGACGCCCACATCTATTCCGGCTTCCGCCCCGGCGTCACCGCCGCCGACTTCGAGCGCGCGCGGGCGGCGGGGACGATCCCCTCCCTCTTGCAGCGCTATCCGGCCAAGCCCGGGATGATTTTCAACACCCCGGGCGGCCGCGTGCACGCCATCGGCGCGGGCTGCCTGCTGCTCGAGGTCCAGCAGGACGCCAACACGACCTACCGTCTCTACGACTGGGACCGCGTCGACGCGCGCACGGGCCAGCCCCGTCCCCTCCACACCGCGCAGGCGCTGCAAGTCATCAACTGGAACCTCACCGCGAGCCCGGTGTCGCCCATCCTGCCGGAGGATCCGGTCAGCGACACGCTGTCCGTCCGCCTGCTACTCGACGACCCGCATTTCCACGTCGAGGAGTGGACCCTGCGCGGGCCGTCCGAAGTCACCCATCCCGGCGATGGCTTCCGCATCCTGTTCCCGGTGGACGGCAACGTCCGCATCCGGACCCCGGGCCAGCCCGCGATGATACTCCAGCGCGACAGCACGACGCTCCTGCCGGCCGTGCTCGACCATTTCACCCTGCAGCCGGCCGATCCGGGCCCGGCCTCCATCCACCTGCTCGTCGCCAAGATTCCCTGAGCGGGGCCGCCGCCCCGCGCGGCCGCGCGGCCGCGCAACGGGCAGCCGAAAATTTTTTCCAATCATTGGAAAACGCCCGGAAAATTTTTCCAATCATTGGAAAAAACGGACAAAATTTTCCAACCATTGGAAAAAAATTTTCCAATCATTGGAAAACTTTTTCCGGGGCCGGTCGGGGCGGTTCGCGAAATATGGGAGGTGCGGCTTTCAGCCGCGCCGCATGTCCAATTCCATGGCGCGGCTGAAAGCCGCACCTCCGAAAAAGCGGCCTCGCCTTTTCTTGGCCCGCGCTAATCGTCCTCTTCGGGGAGGGGTTCTTCGGCGGGGGTGGCGGGCCAGGGGTCGCCGCTCCGGGGCCGGAAGGGGGCGCTCAGGGCTTCGCGGAGGTCGCAGAGGCCGTCGAAGTCGGACAGATGGTCCCGGTCGGTCTTGGCGAGAAGCCCGGCCCCGATGAGGGCGTAGACGATTTCGCCGAAGTCGAGCGTGCGGGAGATGCCCCATTTGCGGAAGACGTCCAGGGCGATGGGGCCGAAATCCTCGACGGCCTGCGAGACGAGCGAGAGTGCGAGCTCTTCGCCGCCGACGTGGCGCAGGCCTTTTTCCTCGTCGACCACCTTCTCGAGGAGGCGGTTGAGGGAGTTGAGGAGCCAGAAGAAGGCGTCGGGGGCGTAGCGGCCGTCGCGGACGGCGAGGTCGTAGACGGCGGCCCCCATGCCGGCGGGATCCGGATGCGGGGAGGACATCAGGGGATCTCCGCGCCGGCCGGCGGCTGGAAGGGCTGGGGCTCGGGATGGGTGTGCCACATGGCCCAGCGGGCCGCCATGGCGAGGGCCGCGAAGAGGAGCAACCCCGCCAGGAGGCGGCGCTCGTTCAGGCTCCAGCCCAGCCAGGGTTCCACCAGGCCGGACAGGCGCCTGCGGATGGAGGGGCCATGCCGCACCGTTGCCGAGCGTCCCCGGGGTCAGGCGTTCGCCGCGTCGATGATCTGCTTGGTCTCGACGGCGATCTGGAGTTCCTCGTTGGTGGGGATCATGAGGATCTTCAGCGGGGCGCCGTCGCGCTGCAGCTCGATGGGGTCGTCGGAGCGGACGCGGTTCTTTTCGGGGTCGAGGCGGATGCCGAGGTGCTCCAGGCCGGCGCACACGCGCTCGCGCACGGGCTGGGAGTTCTGGCCGATGCCGGCGGTGAAGACGATCGCGTCGAGATTGGGCACGACGGCCATGTACGCGCCGACGTACTTCTGCACGCGGTAGCAGAACATCTCGAACGCCGTCGCCGCCATCTCGTTGCCGCCGGCCGCCGCTTCGATGACTTCGCGCATGTCGTTGACGCCGCAGACGCCCTTGAGGCCGGACTTCTTGTTGAGGGTGGTGAGCATCTGGTGGATGTCCATCCCGGTCTGGTCCATGACGTACTCGAGCGCCGAGGGGTCGATGTCGCCGGAGCGCGTGCCCATCATGAGGCCTTCGAGCGGGGTGACGCCCATGGTGGTGTCGACGCACTTGCCGCCGCGGATGGCCGCGATGGAGCAGCCGTTGCCGAGGTGGAGGCTGATGATGTTGGTGTCGGCGGGCGCCTTGCCCAGGTAGCGGGCGGCGGCGGCGGCGATGAACTTGTGGCTGGTGCCGTGGAAGCCGTACTTGCGCAGGCGGTACTTCGTGTACCACTCGTACGGGACCGCGTAGAGGAAGGCCTTGGGCGGCATCGTCTGGTGGAAGGCGGTGTCGAAGACGGCCACCTGCACCGCGTCCGGGAAGAATTTCTCGGCGACCTCGATGCCCATCAGGTTGGCGGGGTTGTGCAGCGGGCCGAGCGGGAAGAAGTCGCGGATGGCTTCCTTGACCTTCGCGTCGATGCGGACGGTGTCGCTGTAGACTTCGCCGCAGTTCAGGACGCGGTGGCCCACGCCGGCGATTTCGGAGGCGTCCTTGACCACGCCCTCCGCCGGGTCGGTGAGCAGCTCGACGACGCGCGCCATGCCTTCGTTGTGGGTCGGGAGCGGGCGCTCCTCGACGTGCTTCTTTTCGGCGCCGCCGGCGTAGGTCTTGTGGACGATGCGGCCGACCGGCTCGCCGATCTTCTCGACCAGCCCCGACGCCAGGACGGCGTTGCGCTCGACGCTCTCCAGGTCGATCAGCTGGTACTTGATCGACGAACTGCCTGCATTGATGACCAGAATTTTCATGTACTGCGCCTCCCGGCGGAAAGGGTTGTGGAAAGGGTAAGGGAAAAACAAAAGGAGCCGGACGCATCCGGCTCCTTGCCGCGGGAGCCCCGCGGGCTGGCTCAGAGCGAAGCCGCGTACGTGGCGCGGCGGGCGTTGATGCGCGCGCGGGCGGCCTTGCGGCGGCGCTTCTCGCACGGCTTCTCGAAATGACGCTTCGCCCGGATGTCGCGCATGATGCCTTCGCGATCCAGTTTCTTCTTCAGGCGGCGGAGCGCCTTTTCGACGGATTCGCCCTTCCTGATCTTCACTTCAGTCGTTACCAAAACAAATCACCTACTTTCGGGAGTATTTCCCGC
>JAFYAC010000154.1 GCA_017540905.1 Kiritimatiellia bacterium
GATGAGCACCGCGGTCTGGATGGTCATGTGGATGGAGCCCGCGATGCGCGCGCCGGCGAGGGGCTGCTTCTTCGCGTATTCGGCGCGGAGGCGCATGAGGCCGGGCATCTCGTGCTCGGCGAGCTCGATTTCGCGGCGGCCGTAGTCGGCGAGGGAGAGGTCCTTGACGATGGCGTCGAGGGGCTTGGCTTTGGCGGAAACTTTCTTGGCGCTCATGGGGTGCTCCTTGGCATAAAAAAACCTCCGCTTCCGGAGGGGTTGTCGCTTGCTTTTCAAAACTGGCACCCCCAACCGGATTCGAACCGGTGTTAACAGGATGAGAACCTGCCGTCCTGGGCCTCTAGACGATGGGGGCGTCCGAAAACGCGGGGGACTATGCACGAAAGAAGGGGGCTTGGCAATTCCTTTTTTCCGGTGACGGCGCGGGCCCGAAAAAATGTGGGCGCGCCCGGTTGACAAACGGGGGGAGGAAGGGTACAGTGAACTGAAACGTGGCGGGATAGCTCAGTTGGCAGAGCGAGGGACTCATAAGCCTTAGGTCACCGGTTCGACCCCGGTTCCCGCCACCAAGTTTTCAAAGACCTCCCGGTGAAAGGGGAGGTCTTTTTGCGTGCATGGGGGGCGGAGGGGGCGACGAAACGACGAGACGACGAGGGGACGAAAGGGCGGCTCAGGGGAGGAGGGAGCGGGCGAAGGAGGCGAAGTCGGGGAAGGCGTGGGTCGGGGTTTCGGCGCCGGTGTTGCCGAAGCCGTTTTGGAGGAATACGGAGGGGATGCCGGCGCGGCGGGCGGCTTCGAGGTCGGTGTGGTGGTCGCCGACCATCAGGGCCCGGTCGGGCGGGGTCGCGGTGCGGCGGAGGGCTTCGAGAATGGGGACGGGCGAGGGTTTGAGTTCGGGGGTGTCGCCGCCCGCCATCAGGACCGCGAAGAGCGGCGTCCAGCCGAAGTGGTCGAAGATGCGCCGGGCGTGGGCCGCGGGTTTGTTGGTGACGAGCGCCAGGGCATAGCCGGCGTCGCGGAGGGCGCGGAGAGAGTCGGGGACGCCGGGCAGCGGGGCGGTCTGGTCGAGGAGGTGGTCGGCGTAGTGGGCGGAGAGTTCGCGGAGGGCCGTGGGGATGGGTACCGGGGCGCCCTGGAGGGCCCGCTCGGCCAGCTTGGAAAGGCCGTCGCCCACGTAGGAGACGACGGTGGGCAGGTCGAGGGGCGGGAGGCCGTGGTCGGCGCGCATGAGGTTCGTCGCCGTCGCCAGGTCGCGGCGGGAGTCGATGAGGGTGCCGTCGAGGTCGAAGAGGAGGAGGGCGCGCCCGTTGCGCGGGCGGGTCGTGGGAGTGGAGTCGGAGGGGGGCATGGTCAGGTGGGGTTTTTCAAGGCGGGGACGATCAGGAGGAGGCCGAAGAGGATGAAGAGGGCGCCGGAGAGGAGGTGGAGGACGCGGGGCGGGACGTAGCGGGAGAGGAGGCCGCCGAAGAGCACCGCCAGGAGGGTCGAGGCGCAAAGGGCCAGGCAGGCCGCCAGGCATACGGCGAGGCGTCCGTGGACCGCCGACTGGGCGAGGACGGTCAGCTGGGTCTTGTCGCCGAGTTCGGCCAGGAAGACGAGGGCGAAGGTGGAGAAGAAGAGTTTCCAGTCCATGGAGGGGGCTCCGGGTCAGGGGACGATGCCGCGGTATTGGACGGGAAGGTCGTCGTCGTCGGACGCTTCGGCGTCGGCTTTCTTCTGGGCGGCGAGGTCGGGGTCTTCGAACCAGACGCAGTTGGCCTTGTAGTCGAGGACCACGGCGTAGCGGGCGAGGAGGCGCGCGCCGATGCGGGGCGGGAAGTCGGCGGGCAGCCCCAGGGATTCGTGGGTGGACACGGGCACGAGGTGGGTGCAACCGCCGAGTTCGACGTGCACGGCGGCGAGGTCGCCGTGGGTCGCGGCGGGGAGGGAGAGGTCGAAGTCGCCGCCGGTGTCGAGGACCGCGGTCGCGGGGACGCCGTCGAGCCGGATGGCGACGGCGGGGCGCCCGCGCCAGTTGAGCATGGGCAGGCGGGCTGCCACGGCTTCCGGGACGGGCGGTTTGTAGGGGCCGTTGGAGGAGAGGCGGACGCGGCGGCGGGGGAAGTCGAGGCGCACCCAGTCGAACGCGCGGAGCATTTCGGCCCCGATGACCGCCTGGACCGAGGCGCGGAACCTGGCGCGGGCCCTGCGCGTCTTTTCGGCCAGGTCAGGGGTGTCGGGCGCGGGGGCGGAGGCGGGGCTCTCGGGGCGCGCCAGGGGGCCGAGGTGGCCGTCGGCCATGGGGACGTAGAAGACCGGGGATTCGACGTGGACGATCTGGGCGATGAGCTTGTTGGCGATGCCGGCGTAGCCCGGAACCTGGGAATCGACGTGGTCGGGGTATTCGCCGAGGGGCGGCTTGACCGGGCGGTAGAACATGGCGGGGCACGCGGCGGGGACCAGCCAGCTCTGGCGGGAGGAGGTGTCGATCAGCGAGCGGAGGGTCGCTTCGGTGCCGGTCTTGAGGTCGAGGAAGGGGCAGGGATGGCCCTTCGAGAGCACCGGCAGCTCGGCGGAGCGGCCCATGTGGGGGCGGTTCGCGAAATCGAAGCGGGGCTTGCCGGACGCCGGGTCGGTCAGTGTCGTGATGCCCATCTCGCGCGGGTCGCGGGCGGACTTCAGGAACGCCTCGACCTGGGAGGTCCGGAAGGGCTCCGGGGGCGGGATGTCGGTGGTGGCGCAGCCGGCGGCGAGGAGGGCCAGGGTTGCGGCGGCGGCGACGGCGACGGGGATGGAAGAAGGAATTTGCATGGCGGGGACTATGGCAAAGTGGCGGGGGGAAGGACAAGTGAAGAGTGAGGGGGGGGCGGGAGAAGAATGATGGTGGCGGGGGGTGCGGAGGGAAGAACATGGATGGGGAGGATGATGGGGTGAAAGGCGAATAAAAAGGAGGTGTTTTCCATAATCTCGCGAGTGGCCGGAGGGGGCTCCGTTGCCATCGGTGCGGGGGCGTGGTAGGATGGAGGGCATGAAAAGGTGGATTGCTTTTTTGGCGGTGGCGGCGGTGGTCGCCGGGTGCAGCACGGTGCCGATCACGGGGCGGCGGCAGTTGTCGCTCGTGTCCGATTCGGAGGTGCTGTCGTCGAGCCTGACGCAGTACAGGAGCTACATGGGCAAGGCGAAGGTCTCGGGCAACCGGACGCAGTCGGCCCAGGTGGTGCGGGTCGGGCGCAACATCGCGGACGCGACGGAGCGGTACCTGCGCGACAACGGCCTCGGCAAGGAGGTGTCCAATTTCGCGTGGGAGTTCAATCTCGTCGAGGACAAGGAGGTCAATGCCTTCTGCATGCCGGGCGGGAAGATCGTCGTGTACACGGGGCTGATGGAGCTGGTGGGGTCCGACGACGAGCTGGCGGTGGTCCTGGGCCACGAGGTGGCGCACGCGGTTGCCAAGCACTCCAACGAGCGGATGAGCCAGCAGCTGCTGGCGCAGGCCGGGGCGGCGGCGGTGGGCGTCGCGACGCAGGGGCGCAGCGCGATGGTGCAGTCCGCGGCGTCGGGCGTCTACGGCCTCGGCGCGCAGTACGGGGCTCTGCTGCCGTTCTCGCGCAAGCACGAGGCGGAGGCGGACTACATGGGGCTGGTGCTGATGACGATGGCCGGGTACGACCCGGACAGCGCGCCGGCGTTCTGGCGCAAGATGGCCGCCAATGGGGGAGGGAAGACGCCGGAGTTGCTGTCGAGCCATCCGTCGGACGCGTCGCGGATCGCGGCGCTGCAGGAGGCGCTGCCGGAGGTCAAGGCGAAGTACGGGAAGGGGAGGTGATGGGGAAACCGCGCCGTTTCCGGCGCGGCGCGGTGCGGGGGCGACGTGTGGGGGATTCCCGTGCTGCCGCGCGGCCGGAGGCGGGTTTTCCAATGATTGGAAAACTTTTGTTCTTCGGGGAATTTGGTGGATGGGGATGATTGCCGCTGGATTGCGGGGAGATGTTTGGAGAATGGAGGGTGCGCAAGCATCCGCCCCCCTCCGAGAGGGGGGGGCCGCCCTGCGTTCGGGATGTCCATGGGGAATGTTTGCCGGGAAAATGGAAAGGGCGGCAGGGGGAGTACTGCGGGTGGCCGTCGATGCATGCTTTCGCATGATCCATCCGCAAAAGGTTCCATCCGCTTGTTTCCGGGTTGAAGTCGCGCTTGCCGCATACGGCACCCCGCAGCACTCCCCCCGTCGTGGCCCCTGCCGCTTGTCTTTTTCCAGACATAGACATCCTAGAGCAAATTAAGAAAAAGTGTGGCCGCAAGTCGGGGAGGGCCCGGCTTCGTCCGGGCCTGGTTTTTCGTCCTTGCACGCGGCCGCGACAAAGCGCGGCCCTCCCGAAACAGCTACACCATTTCTTAACCCGCTCTATCCGTGGCCGCGCCACCCCCCTCGCGGAGGGGGGGCGTGTCCTGTCGCCCTCCTTGTTCCTTGCATTCGCGGGATTATAGAGGTGGTTCCACTAAAGTCCACTTCGTCCGCGCCCTGGCGGAAATCCCGCGCCTCCGACATCGCCGCCGACGCCGCCAACTGACACCCGCTTCCCCCTCCATTTCCCTGCCTCACCTTCCTCCCCGCTTCCCTCTCTCCTCCCGCCCGCCTCCCTTTCACTTTTGAGATTACAGAAAATACTGACATTTCCATCAATTTCCCCCTACATCCCCTCCCATGAACACACACCCCCATCCCCCCTTGACTCCGCCGCCTGCCGCCTGCTATCTTCCAGCCATGAAAATGCATCACCTCCTCCCCCTCCTTCTCCTGCTCGCCGCCACCTCCGCCGCGGCATCCGGCGACACCTCCGCCGCCCTCTCCGGCATTCCCGCCTGGGACACCGCCTGGTCCTTCGATCCCGCCCCCGACGCCCCCACCTACCGCTCCCTCGAACCCGGCCTCGTCGCCTTCTGGACCGACTTCCTCGGCGAGCCACCCGCCGCCCTCGCTCCCGTCGCTCCCGACTTCGCGCGCGCCCTGGCCCTCGGCATCGACGACCCCGCCGAAGCCGCCGCCCTGCTTGTCCGGGCCTTCCCGGACGCCCCGCCGCCCACCGACCTCGACCCGCCGCCGCCCCTCCGCTTCACCACCGACACCTCCGCCACCGATGCCCTCTCCCTCCCCTGGGCGCACGCCGCCGCCTGCATCCGCCACGCTGCCGGCCTGACCAACTCCGCCCTCGCGCACTGGGATGCCATCGCCGTACACGGCGACGCCCCGCCCGCGCCCGTTCCCGACTCCGCCCGCGCCTGGCGCGACCTCTACGCCTCCGCGATGGCCGCCCACCGCTACCTCCTCGCCACCGCCGACGACCCCGACCGCGCCCCGTCCGCCATACGCCGCCGCCGCGCCGCCCTCCTCCCCCTCGGTGCCCGCCGCGCCGCCGAAGCCGTAGTCCTTCTCGACCCCCGCGGTCCCCGCGGACGCGTCGTGCTCGCGACCCTGATTCCTCCGCGACCCACCCTCGCCGCGCGCCCGCCTGGCGGCCTCGGCCTCACGCCCCTCGCCGCGGCCTTCGCCGACCTCGGATGTTCCAACGCCATCGCGAGCATCTTCCGCGCCCGTGCCGAAATCGCCTGGGCCGGTTGCTGCCGCGGGAACGGCCTGGCGTCCGAGGTCACCCCCGAAGGCTGGCGCGGCTTCCGCGCCCACAATGCCATCGGCGTCGACTACGCCCTCCGCGCCCGTACCCTCGAACCCGACTGGCCGCACTCCTGGCTCGCCCTCATGACCCCGGCCGGCACCGGCGCCTACCCCGACGAAACCCTGCCCGCCCTTGCCCGTGCGGCCCTCGCCCGCCAGATCGACTACGCCGCCATCCTCCCGCCCCTCTTCAACTACAGCCTGCCCCGCTGGCGTGCCGACGGCGCCCCGGCGTCCCTCCGGGCCCTGCGCGCGCTCGTCGACCTTCCGCGGCCCGACACCGACCTGCCCTACCGGGCCGTCGAATACCTCGGCCACCTCGTCGCCGACCAGACCCGCTTCGACCGCACCCCCTACGCCCGCGCCGGCTGCCCCGCCCCCCTCGATCTCGACATCCGCCTCTGGCCGGCCTTCCGCGACATGTTCGTGCGCTACCTCGCCGCGCCCTCCCCCGCCGTACCCCTCGACGACGTCCTCCGCACCTACCTCGCCACCGCCGCCCGCTTCCGCGATCCCGCGCCCGCCCTGGCCGCCCTCGACCGCCTCCCCCCCGACGAAGCCGCCGCCCTCTGGACCGAACCCGACGACCCCGCCATCCCCCGCGGCTGCACCCTTGCCGGCGCCGGCGGCATCCCCGCCCTGCGCGCCGGCGCGGCCATCGACGCCGCGGCCCCGCACGCCCGCGCCCGCCACGCCGCCGCCCTGGCCATCGGCCACCGGCAAGGCGCCACCGACGC
>JAFYAC010000035.1 GCA_017540905.1 Kiritimatiellia bacterium
AGGAGGGTGACAGGACACTCCCCCTTCCGAGAGGGGGGGGGCGCGGCCATGAATGGAAGGCGGATGCCTGGCAAAAGACAAGCGGCTGGGGCCGCGACGGGGGGAGTACTGCGGTCGGCCGTCGCGGCAAGCACGACTTCACACCGCACCCAAAGAATCAAGCCCTCCGCAGATGGACCATGCGAAAGCCTGTATCCATGGCCACCCGCAGTACTCCCCCCGCCGCCCTTTCCTTCCGCTCCGCACTTGCATCCATGAGCCATTTTCCTTCGGGCGGCACCCCCCTCTCGGAGGGGGGCGAATGCGCGCGAACGCTCCATTCTCCAAATATCTCTCCACGATCTCTCGGCCATCCTCCCCGTCCACTATCATTCCCGAAGAACCGCGGCGGGGACACGGTCAAGATGGGGTACGAGATCGACGGGGCGGGGACGACGTTCGTGCCGCTGGCGTTCAATTCGGACGTCGGGCAGAACAAAAAGTTCCAGACGGGCGGGACGGGGTGGGCGCCGGTGGAGGTGGATTTGTCGGGGCTGCCGGCGGGGCGGCATACGCTGGCGGTGTGGTTCGTGGACGAGTCGCTCGGGGTGTGGGATTCGAACAGTTCGTCGAACTACGTCGCGACGTTCAAGGTGGTGGACGGCGGGGGGAGCCTGGAGCCGGAGAAGAATGCGTTCGACATCGTCTCGCCGGTGCCGACGGGGTCGACGGTGGAGATGATCGTCCAGCCGCCGCGGCTGGATACGCTCCAGAGGAAGACGATCGCGATGGTGGGCGGCAGTTTTTCGGCGTCGGTGACGCACGCGGTGATGCGGGACATGCTGATCCGCGACTTCGGCTGCAAAATCTATTTCATGGAGGAAATCGGCAAGGGTGGGTCGTACAATCCCATCAACCCGAGCGCGCAGACGCTGGAGTTCCAACGCAAGCTCGTCGAGTACGGCGTGGACGCGGTGATCTCCGGCAACTGCGGGTGCGGCATCTGCACGGTCAAGGAGACGGGCAACGGGCTGGCCGCGGAGGTGATCGGGATCCCCGCGGTGGTGGTGGGCGCGGAGTCGTTCATCGCGCAGGTGAAGTCGACGGGCTACAACCGCGGGGTGCCGGTGGTGCGGACGGCGGCGTATCCGGGCGCGTTCGCCTCGGACGACACGGCGACGCAGCAGTGGAAGGCCCGCGAAATCCTCTACGACCAGGTGGTGCGTGGCCTGACGACCCCCATCTCGCAGGAGGAAATCGACGAAATCGCGGCGGCGGTCGGCAGCCAGAAGTACGACGACCGCATCTTCACCGGCTCCTACCAGCGCGTCCAGGAGTTCTACAAGGTCAACGAGATGGCCGACGGCCTGCCCGTCGTCCCGCCCACCGACGCGAAGGTCCAGCTCTACCTCCGCTACGCGGGCCTCGCCGAGCAGGACTACGTCTGCCAGCGCAACGGCGAGGTGCTGCCGGTGCCGCCCGCGAACCGCGCGGTGATGGCCTACCAGGTGGCGGTCAACGCGATCATGGCGGGCTGCCCGCCGGAGTACATGCCGCTGTGCGTCGCCATCGTGCGCTGCATGGCCAACGGCGATTTCTACAAGCCGCTGCAGAGCACCCACGCCTGGACGCCCTACGTGCTGGTCGGCGGCCCCGTCGCCCGCCAGCTCGGCATCGCCGACGGCGCGGGGATGATCAACGAGAAGGCGAACAAGCGGCTCGGCCGCTTCGTGTCGCTCGCCTTCCTCAACCTCGCGGGCTACAAGATCAAGGAGAACCGCATGGGGACGTTCGGCTACATGCTGCCGTTCGCCTTCGCCGAAAACGAGCGCGCCTGCCTCGACCTGGGCTGGCAGCCGTACTACGTCTGGAAGGGCTTCGGCCTGGACGACAGCGTCGTGACCTGCGGCTCCACCATGACCTGGGGCAACCCCGTCGCCATCGGCACCGGCGACCCCGCCGAGGCGGTGCAGCTGCTCGCCTGGGAAGTCACCGAAAAGCAGCAGAACGCCCTCGGCAACACGAACCCGCGCGTGCCGCGCATGGTGCTCGTGAGCGAGCCCGCCGCCGCCATCCTCGCCGCCGGATGCCCCGGCAAGGGCGACCTGGAGCGCGCGCTGATCGCCGCCGCGTCGCGCCCGCTCTGGATGCGGACGTATGCCCACTACTGGGCCAACACCGGCAGTAAAATCCACCTGAACCGGACCTTCGACGAATACTACGAGGCCCTCAAGAACGGCGAGGAGACCGAGAACGTCGAAGCCGACATCGTCACGCAGGAGGCCCCGCCGCCCTGGCTCGCGCCCATCGTGCCGTTCGAGCGAATCGACCGCGTCCAGACCATGGACGAGGGCCACACCGGCATCGTCGTCACCGGCGGCGGCGCCGCCGCGGCCGCGCAGGTCATGCCCGGCGGCGACTGCGCGTCCTACAAGGTGTCCTTCCCCGCCGACTGGGACGCCCTCGCCGCCGACGCCTGCGACCGCTTGCAGCTGGCCCCCTCCAACACCTGCACCCTGCGCCTCACGGCCGAAGACTGGTACACCTTCCGCTACGACGCCCGCGCCGACAAACTCACCCTCGTCCGCGACATCGCCAAAGCCGGCCTCTGCACCGGCGGCACCATCGACAACATCGCCGGCACCTACGTTCTCCGCCCCGACGGCACCGACGCCCCCCTCGTCGTCTCCGACCTGGCCGACGCCCCGGCCTTCGCCGTCACCCTCTCCGGTGCCACCATCCCCGGCGCCGCCTTCCAGGGCCTCCCCCCTGGCACCACCGAAGGCACCTTCTCGCTCGCCCTCAATCCCCCCGAAGCCACCGCCATCCAAGCCGACCCCGCATCCGGCGTATCCGTGAAGGTGGACACCTTTGCCAACCTCCGCTACACCCTCGAACGCACCCCCGACCTCCTCGCCCCTGACTTCACCCCCGTCGCGGCCTCCCAAACCACCGGCACCGGCTCCCCCGTGGACCTCCACGACCCCACCCCCGCCCTCACGACCGGCACCTCCTTCTACCGCATCGGCGTCTCCCTCCCGGAGTGACAAGTGAACAGTGACAAGATGCCGCACCCCCGGAAGCAACGCCGAACCTCCTGAACAACCATCGCGCCACTTCCGGAGGTGCGGCTTCCAGCCGCGCCACAATGGATGGAAAGCGGGAGCGGAAGCGGCCGTCCCGTCGGGGCGCGGGCGGCCCGTCCGCGAGGAGGATGGGAACGGGAACCAACTGAAAACGCCAACATTCCATCCATAATCTCGGTTCTTCTAGAATTATAAAGCGGTTTAGGAAATAGTGAGGCTTGGGGCCGTTGTCCCGCCAGCCATTTTTACTGCGGACGCGCAGAAGCGCGTCCCTCCCCGTGGAGAGCGCAACGGGAGGGTCGCGCTTCCGCGCGACCATGTGGACGGGAAACTTCTGAGAAGCCACAGAAAAACTTAAAACGCTCTAGTGGACGGGGAGGATTGCCGAGAGATCATGGAGAGATATTTGGAGCATGGAGATTGCGCGAGCATTCGCCCCCCTCCGAGAGGGGGGTGCCGCCCGGGGGAAGATGGCTTATGGATTGCGAGTGCGGAGCGGAAAGAAAGGGCGGCGGGGGGAGTACTGCGGGTGGCCGTCGCGGCATGCGTTCACTTGGTCCATCCGAAAAATTCTTGATGCGTTCGTTGCCGTTGTGGAGTCGAGCTTCCCGCGACGGCCAAGCGCAGTACTCCCCCCGTCGCGGCCCCTGCCGCTTGTCTTTCTTCCATGCATGGACATCCCATTCATGGCCCCGCCACCCCCCTCTCGGAGGGGGGGCGGGGCCTGTCGCCCTTCTTGCTCCATGCATTCGCGAGATTCCAGAGGTGGTTCCACTAGAGCGGCTTAAGAAATAGTGTATCCGTTCCAGAGCAGGAAAACTCCGATTTGTCCGATGCCTCCGCTAACGCTCCGGCGATGCCATCCAATCGCTTCTTCAACTGCACTTCAATGTGCGCAGCGACGGATGCCCCGGAAGTGTGGCATCCGTCGCTGCGCACACGGCGAAGAATTTTTCCGATTTCGGGAAGCGAAACGTTGGGAAAACTCCTTTCACGCTTCCGCGACTGATTTGCGGGCCGGAATGGGAAAAATGTACATCGTGCGGACAGTGACGGAGGTCCCGGACACGGGACGTCCGTCGCTGTCCGCGTTGTGGAATGCCATGGAACTGGCCATTGGAAAGCTTTGCCGGAGCGTTAGCGCAGGCATCGGACAAATCGGAGTTTTGTCTTCCTTCCCCTTGCGGCCACACTATTTCATAAACCGCTCTAGAGCGGATTCTGTTTTCAGTAGCTTTCCAGACGTTTTCCACCACAAGGTCGCGCGGAAGCGCGCCCCCCCCCGTTGCGCTCTCCATGGGGTGGGTCGCGCTTCCGCGCAACCATGCGGTTGGAAAACTATCCGCCGCCCTCGCCCCCCCCGCGCGCCTCACGTGCGTCCCGACAGCTCCGACGGCAGGCGCCGCAGCAGCGCCTTCGGGTGCTTCTCCAGGTAGTACGAGAGCTCCCACTCCGCCGTGAACAGCACCACCGGCCGCCCGCCCGCGTCCAGCGCCAGCCCGGCCGACGACGGCAAATCCTCCTCGCGCACCGCGTCCCCCGCCGCGTCGATCCAGCGCACGATGCGCCACGGCGCCTGCACCAGCCGGCTCTCCGCCCCGTACTCCGTCCGGATGCGGTACTGCAGCACCTCGAACTGCAGCGGGCCAACCGCCCCCAGCAGCGGAACCCGCCGCGCGCTGCCCGGCTGCGAAAACGCCTGCACCGCCCCTTCCTGGAGCAGCTGGTCCAGCCCCTCGCGGAACCGCTTGTACTGCGCCGGCGTCGTGTGCTCCAGCCACGCGAAGCACTCCGGCGCGAACTGCGGCATCGGCTCGTACTCGAGCCCCTCCTCCTCCGCCAGCGTGTCCCCGATGCGGAACTCCGGATGCCCCACGATCCCGATGACGTCCCCCGGCCACGCCTCGTCCACCGTCTCCCGGTCGCGCGCGAAGAACTTGCGCGAGTTCGACATCCGCACCACCTTCCCCGTGCGCGTGTGGAACACCTTCATGTCCCGCCGGAACACCCCCGTGCACACCCGCAGGAACGCGATCTGGTCCCGGTGGTTCGGGTCCATGTTCGACTGGATCTTGAAGATGAACCCGCTGAACCCCGGACGCGCCGGATCGAGCCGCTCCCCGCCAACCGTCCTGCGCGCGCCCGGCGGCGGCGCGTTCGCCACGAAATCGTCCAGCAGCAGCTGCACCCCGAAGTTGTGGATGGCCGACCCGAAGTACACCGGCGTCATGTCCCCCGTCCGCACCGCCTCCGCGTCGTAGGGTTCCCCCGCCGCGTCCAGCATCTCCAGCGCCTCCACCACCGACGCGTGGGCCAGCGGGTTCATGCGCTCCGCCACCGCCGGGTCCGTGATCGAGTGCAAGCTCTCCGGCGCCCGGTACTGCCCCCCCACCGTCCGCTCGAAGAAGTGCGCCAGCCGTCCCTCCCGGTCGTAGATGCCGCGGAACTCCGGCCCGTCCCCCAGCGGCCAGTTCTTCGCGTACACACGCAGCTGCAAGGTGTTCTCGATCTCGTCCAGCAACTCCAGCGGGTCCTTCGCCGGGCGGTCCATCTTGTTGACGAACGTGAAGATCGGGATCCCCCGCATCCGGCAGATCTCGAACAGCTTCAGCGTCTGCGACTCGATGCCCTTCGCCGCGTCGATGACCATGATCACCGAGTCCACCGCCATCAGCACCCGGTACGTGTCTTCCGAGAAATCCTTGTGGCCCGGCGTGTCCAGCAAATTGACCACGCACCCCGCGTAGTCGAACTGCAGCACCGTGGACGACACCGAAATTCCCCTCTGCCGTTCCAGTTCCATCCAGTCCGACGTCGTCGCCCGCTGGTTCTTGCGGGCCGTCACCGACCCGGCCAGCTGCACCGCCCCCCCGTACAGCAGCAACTTCTCCGTCAGCGTCGTCTTCCCCGCGTCCGGGTGCGAAATGATGGCCAGCGTCCTGCGCCTGTCGAGTTCGTTCATGGTCGGAATCCGTCTTGCATGGAATGGATTTGGGAGCGGCGGCGTCAGCCCGGGCGCGCGATTTCCACGATCCGCGCGTTTTCGCCGTCGCCCGGGGAGAGGCGGACGTGCCAGGCGTCCTCGGGCATGAAGTCGGACGCGCGCTCGGCCCACTCGATGGCGACGATGCCCGGATAGTGCTCCAGGTAGTCTTCCAGGCCCAGGCTGAAGGCGTCGACGGCGCCGCGCACGCGGTAGAGGTCGATGTGCGCCAGGCCGCGCCGCCCGCGGTACTCGTTGACCAGCGTGAAGGTCGGGCTGCCCACGGGGCGCCGCACGCCGATCGCGCGCGCCAGCCCCTGCACGAAGCAGGTCTTGCCGGCGCCGAGGTCGCCGTGCAGGCAGAGGACGGTGCCGTCGGGGCACTCGTCCGCCAGGCGCGCGGCGAGCGCCCGCGTCTCGTCGGGGGAACGGCAGACGGTGCGGGCGGGGAGCGGGGAGGCGTCCGCGGCGGCGGCGGAAGGTTCGGTTGGCGGTCCGGGAGGGTTCATGGCGTTCCAGTCTAGGCCGCGCGCAAGCGGCTGGCAATGCGAATCGGCGGCGGCCTCACGGGAGGCGGCCGTAGAAGACGCGCCACAGGCAGAGCCCGCGGGCGGCGGCCGTCTCGACGCGCGCGGTGCGCCGGCGGCTTTCGAGGATGGCCGCGGTTTCCTCCGCCGGCACGGCGCCGCGCCCCACGCGCAGGAGGTGCCCGGCCAGGCTCCGCACCATCTTGTAGAGGAAGCCGTCGCCGACCGCCGAGATGGTCACCAGCGGGCCCCGCTTCGCGACGTCCAGCCGCCGGAGGGTCCGGACGGTGCCGCCGATTTCGCGGTGGGGATTGGCCGAGAAGGCGGCGAAGTCGTGCGTGCCGGCGAGCGTCGCCGCGGCCCGCCGCATGGCGTCCAGGTCAAGCGGCGAGCGCACGTGCAGGGCCTGGCGGCGGTGCAGGGGGCATTCCACGGGCGCGTTCCAGACGGTGTAGCGGTATTCCTTGCCCTTGGCGTCGTAGCGGGCGTGGAAGACGGGGCGGGCGCGGGAGAGCGAAAGGATCCGCACGTCGTCGGGGAGCAGCGCGTTGAGCCCCTTCTGGAGCGCGGCGGGCTCCAAGGGGCGCGCGAGGTCGAGGTGGGCGGTCTGGCCGCGGGCGTGGACCCCGGCGTCGGTGCGGCCGCAGGCGTGGACGCGCGCCGTCTCGCCGGTCAGCCGTCGCAGGGCCTCTTCGATGGCCCCCTGCACGGTCCGGCGCGCGGGCTGGTATTGCCAGCCGTAGAAATCGGTCCCGTCGTACGCGATGCACAGCCGGTAGCGGCGTCCGCCGGGCGGCGGCGGCGTGCGGGGCGTCTCCTCGTCGGGCCAGGGGGGCATCAGGGCCAGCCCCCTTCCGGGTCCGCGCCGCCGGCGCCGCCGAGGCCGCCCGCGAAGGCCGCGTGGTCGAGATAGCCTTGCAGGATGACCTGCGCCGCCAGCTTGTCCACCACCTGCTTGCGGCGCTCGCGGCGCGTGCCCGCGGCGATGAGCGCATCCTCGGCGATCTTGGTGCTGAGCCGCTCGTCCCAGCGGTGGAGCGGGATGTCCGTCCGCCGCGCCACCTCGTCCATGAACAGCCGCGTGCGTTCGGTGCGCGGCCCCTCGGTGCCGTTCATGTTCACGGGCCAGCCGACGACGATGCCCGCGACCCGCTCGGCCGCGGCGATGCGCGCGACCGCGGCGGCGGCCTGTTCCGGGCGCGGGCATTCCAGGGTTTCGCGCGGGAAGGCGATCGTGCGAGATTCGTCGCTGATCGCAATCCCCGTGCGCCGCTCGCCGTAATCGACGCCCAGCAGGCGGCCTTCCCCGCCGCTCACGGCGCGCCTCCCGCGAGGGCGCGCCGATGGCCTTTTCCGCAAGCCTTCATCCGGTCCCCTACTCCACCCGCCCCCAGTGCTCCCCGAACGGCCAGTACACGAAGAACGCCGGCCCCACCAGCGCCTTCTCCGGCACCGGGCCGAAGAACCGGCCGTCCTGCGACGAAAACGTGTTGTCCCCCAGCGGGAGGAACTCCCCTCCGCCCACTTCCAGCTCCGCCTCCTCCGTCGGCAGCTTCGACCCCGGCCACGGCACGTACCCCCCGTTGTACGCCGGGTCCTCCGACAGCCGCGCGAACGCCCGCGGCCCCTCCACCGCCTTCCCGTCCGCCACCAGCTTGCGCCCGCGGATCGAGATTGTCTCGCCCGCAAGCCCCGCCAGGCGCTTGATGTAGAAGGTGTCCCCCGGGATCCGCCACATCTCGCGCCCCGGGATCGGGCCCGTGTCGAACACGATGATGTCCCCGCGCTCCGGCCGCGCGAAGTGGTACCGCACCTTGTCGACGAGCACCTGGTCCCCGCGCACCACGCGGCCCGAGGCCAGCAGGTCGCCCTTTTCCACCCAGTCGCCGGGCTTCGCGTGGAACACCATGCTCTTGTCGGGATCCATCTCCGTGCCGCCGGGGCGCAGCGTCAGCCGCACCGGGTGCGGGACCCCCGCGATGTACAGCGCCTCCTGGTCCCCGTAGCGCCGCAGCTCGCCCACGCGCCCCGACACCTTCGCCCGCACCTCCTGGTAGTACTCCCCGAAGAGCGCGATCTTCACCCAGCTGAACGGGAACCGGTCGCTCCACGTCTTCCCCACCTGCGGATGCGCGATGATCCCGTTCAGCGTCGGCTGCATCGAGCCGGTGGGGATCTTGAACGGCTGCACGAAATAGCACTTGCAGGCCATCGCCAGCGAGAGCGCCACCGCCAGCACCTCGATGTTCTCCCGCCACTTCGCGCCGGGCTTCGGCGGGTACAGGGCTTCCGCCGCCGCCGCCGCCCGTTCGCAGGCGCCTTCCAGCGCGGGCCATTCCCGGACCTCCCACGCCGCGCGCAGCTTCGCCTGGGCTTCCAGCGCCGCGTCCACCGCCGCCCGCGGGGCGACGTCCTCGCGCATGTTCAACGCCAAGCGCAGCATCTGGCGGCACTCCCGCACCGCCCGTTTCAACCGGTGTCTCTCGAAAAAGTTCATGCCACGACCCTACTCCCCACCGCCCTCCCCGGTCAAAGCCAAAACCACGCCCCCCCCGCCGGAACCATCGGGAACGGCACCATCCCGCCCGCCGCTTCCCGTTTGCCACCACGGAAAAATCTTGGATTTTTCCCATGTTTTCCTTGATATCTCGACTGCCCCACCCCCTTTTGGCACCCTGCGCCCCCCTCCGGCCCGCCCGCCGGCTCCGCGCCCGGAACGGAGTTTTCCAATGATTGGAAAAAAAGTTTCCAATGGTTGGAAAAATCGACCCGTTTTTTCCAATGATTGGAAAAATTTTTCGCCGGTTTTCCAATGATTGGAAAATATTTTTCCAATGATTGGAAAACTTTGGTTCTTCGGGGGATTTGGTGGATGGGGATGATTGCCGCCGGATTGCGGGGAGATGTATTGGAGAATGGAGGGTGCGCAAGCATTCGCCCCCCTCCGAGAGGGGGGTGCCGCCCAGTGGAAGGATCGGCGATGGGATTGTGCCTTCGCAGCAAATGGAAAGGGCGGCGGGGGGAGTACTGCGGGTGGCCGTCGCTGCATGCTTCCGCATGGTTCACCCGCAAAGGGCTTGATGCCGGTGCAGAATCGCGCTTTCCGCGACGGACAAGCGCAGTACTCCCCCCGTCACGGCCCCTGCCGTTTTCCTTCTTCCATGCATGGACATCCCATCCATGGCCGCGCCACCCCCCTCTCGGAGGGGGGAGTGTCCTGTCGCCCTCCTTGATTCTTGCATTCGCGGAATTCGGGGGAGGGGTCCACTAGTACAGCGCATAGTCAAAACTTTCGTATTTGACGGGCTGGGTAGGGCGGGCAGTCCCCTGCCCGCCGTGCGAAAGGGGTGCGGCATGAAGGCAAATCCATGCGTAAGACAGGCGCACGGCGGCGAAGGGACTCGCCGTCCTACCACGGGGAGGGACGCGCTTCCGCGCGTCCATGTCTTGTCAGGTGCTTCCTCCGGTAGGGCCCGACCTCCGGGCGGGCCGTGCGGCAGGATGGCCCATGACGGGCCGCCCGGAGGTCGGCCCCTACCGACCGCACCAGGGAAAAGACAGGGGGGGGCACCTGAGACCCCCTTGGAAAAAATTCCTCACGGCCCGCCGGCGGGCGCAGGGGCGGCCCAATCGGGTTTCCAGCGGGCGTGGTAGGCGTTGTAGTAAAGGCCGGCGAGGCGGCCGGAGGCGTCGAAGTAGAGGATGACGCCATCCCAGTCGGCGCCGTGAAGGAACAGCGGGAAATCCAGGCAGGAGGGGGGGCGGAGACTTCGGACTTCCAGTTCGCGGACCGCGGGTTGGGAGTCGGGGACGAGGTGGGTGCCGTGCAGGACTTGCTCCGTTGCACGCGCCTCGGGGTGCAGGCGGCGGGGGAAGAGGGCGCGGACTTCGGTTTCGGTCATGCCGGGGGCGACGTGTTTGACGTGGGGGAGGACCATGCTGTAGCGCTCCCAGAGGTTGGTCGCGCTGCAGGAGGCGAGGATGAGGAGGAAAAAGGCAATCCACATCCGCGTGATGGCGCGGCAGAGGGAGGGAATGCAACCCTTGGGTGAGGCGTCGATGCGGCGCTTGAGCTGCCGGCGGCGGGCCCGCAGGTATTCTTCGGTGGAGCGGGGCTCAGGCCTGTTCGATGGCATCGACGACCCCGACGACGACGGAGCGGACGGGGCCGTCCTTGCTCTCGAAGATCTGGCGGGCGCCGTTGCCTTCGTCGAGGACCAGGACGGTTTCGTCGGCGCCGGTGCCGGCGGAGTCGGCCGCGACGAGGTAGCCGCTCTGCGGGGTGCCGTCCATCGAGATTTTCTCGATCAGCAGCAGGCGCTTGCCGTCGTAGAAGGGGTGGTTGATGGTCGAGGTGATGTCGCCGACGACGCGTCCGAGAATCATTGGGGCACCGGTCCTTTCCAGTCGGGGGCCTTCAGGGAATCGACAAGCCCGATGATGGCGTGGTCCACGGGCACGAACCACGGGTCGAGCGCCAGCGCGGCTTCGCGTCCGCCTTCGTAGTAGACGAGTTCGCCCGGCCCCGCCATGCGCGTGGAATCGGCGCAGACGATCGGGGTGCCGGTCTCGGTGCCGTCCTTGGCCAGGGGCTGGACCCAGAGCATGGGGACGCCCTGCAGGCCTTCGTAGGCCTGCGTGGCAACGAGGGTGCCGATGACTTTGCCCAGCAGCATGGGGATGCCTCCGGATCAGCTGGCGGTTTCGCCTTCGAGGGGCGTCGCGGCGCACTGGTCGAAGCGCGTGGTGGTGGCGATCTGGGCGATGAGGGCGGAGTGCGGCGCGCTCAGCAGGCGGTGCTGCGCGGCGATGCCGCGGGATTCGAGGTCTTCGAGCGCCATGTCGCGCGCGGCTTCGAGGTCGTAGAGGTCGCCCTGCAGGACGGCCAGGCCGCGGCCGTTCATGCGCGGGTCGCCGGCGCGGAATTCGAGGAGCTCGACGGGGACGCCCTTGAGGGCCTTCTCGATGGCCCCGACGTTGCAGGAGACGGTCGGCGTCTCGAGCACCCAGACGGGGATTTCCGGGTCGGGCGCGCGCCGCACGCCTTCGAGGATCGCCGCGTAGAGGGCGGGATGGATGTCCGGCAGCAGGATGCTGTCCGCCACCTGGAGGCCGCCCTGGAAGAGCGCTTCCTGGTGCGCTTCCTCGACGGAGGCCGTGGTGCCGGCGAAGACCAGCAGGTGGTGGCCCGCGCCGATGGTCCCGGAACGGACCAGGGACACGGGGGCGCGCTTGAGGGCGGCGTCGGCGGCGAAGATGCCGGCGGGCACGCTGTCGAACTCGATGGCGGCGAAGGCGGGGAAGGGTTTGCTCATGTCGGTTTTCTCCTCGGAATCTTGTCTGTACCAAATCCTGCTGTCAGGCTCACACGATCCTGAACCGGTCCACCAGCGAGCAGCGCCGGATGCGCGAGAAGCTCCTCGACGTGGTGAGCCCTTCGCCCGTCGGCGACGCGATGGTGAACGAGGTGTAGCCCTCGCCCCCGAACCCGAGTCCGTTGAGCGAGGGGCCGTTCTTGACGAAGATGGAGCAGTTGCATTCCTTCGCCATCCTCGAGAGGTTGTCGATGTTGCGCGAGTGCATGACCGCCGTGTGGTAGCAATGCCCCTCCATCTCCAGCGCCAGGTCGATCGCCGTCCCAGCGCTGCGCGCACGGGTGATGGGCATCACCGGCATCATCTGCTCCGTCCAGAGCAGCGGGTGGTCGTTCGGGACTTCCACGATCGCCAGGCGCGTCGTGGAGGGCGCCGAAATCCCCATCTGGGCGAGCAGCTCGTCCGCGTTCTGGCCGATGCACTTCTTGTTGACGGTGGCCTTGCCGCGCGGGCCGGCCATCTTCGTGAAAATCACCTGCTCCATCGCGGGGATCTTGCTCTTCGGGATCAGCACCGCGTTGTGGTGCAGCATCGCCTGGATGAGCTGGTCGGCGACGGAATCGACGACGATCGTCTCCTTCTCCTCGATGCAGATCATGTTGTTGTCGAAGGACGCGCCCATGACGATGGACTCCGCCGCGTGGTCGATGTCCGCCGTCTCGTCCACCACGACGGGCGGATTGCCCGGCCCCGCGCAGATCGCGCGCTTGCCGGCGTTCATCGCGGCCTTGACCACGCCTTCGCCGCCCGTCACGGAGAGCACGCGGATGCCCGGATGGTGCATGATCTGCCCCGCCGACTCGATGGTCGGGTTCGAGATGCACACCACCGTGTTCGGCGGCCCGCCCGCGGCCGTGATGGCCTTGTTCAGCAGCGCCACCGTCTCGATGGAGACGTACCGGGCCGCCGGGTGCACGCTGAAGACCACGACGTTGCCCGCCGAGAGCATGCAGATGGAATTGCAGATGATCGTCGCGATGGGGTTCGTCGTCGGCGTGATGGCACCGATGACCCCGTACGGCGCGTACTCGACCAGCGTCAGGCCGTGCTCGCCGGTGTAGGCTTCCGTGGTGAGGCCTTCGACGCCGACGCTCTTCTCGATGGCGAGCGCGTTCTTGGCGACCTTGTCCTCGAAGCGGCCGTAATGGGTTTCCTCGACCGCCTTCTTCGCCAGCGCCGCCGAATTCTCGGCCATGACGGCGCGGATGTTCGCGATGATGCGCCGCCGCACGTCCAGCGGCAGGTTCGTGAACACCGGGAAAGCCTTGCGCACGGCGGCAACCGCCTCGTCCACCGTGTCGAACACCCCCATCGCGCCAGCCGGGATGCTCCCCGCGTAGGGGGCCGGGGCGGACGCGGCGCCGCAGGCCCGCGGAGCGGCGGCCCCGCCGCGCATGTCGCCGGCGATCCGTTGGGCAATGGCTTCGATGTCCTGGTCGGTCAATCTCATGATGTGCTTCTCCGCGGTTGCTGTCTGCCACTTTCCCACACCCCCTCACCCATTGCAAGCCCCCTCCCACCCCTCTGCAAAAACGCTTCACCACCGCCCCCCCTCCCGCCCCCCCTTTTCCCCCCCCGCCTCCCGTCTGCCCCCCCGCCCGTCCCCTCCCTCCCCCATCCGCTCGCCCCCCCTGTCCCGAATGCTGATCTCTCCCTTGCGGAAGGGGCCTGCGGCGCCAAACACGGAGCGCGCGGAGCAAGGAGGCACGGAGGTTTTTGGGGGAGGGAGTTTTTGGGAGGGCCGTCCGCACCCCGAAAACGCCGGACAAACGCTGGGCGGGACGTTTTTGGGACGCGCGAAGCTCCTCCCTGCAAAAACTCCGTGCCTCCACACACGCCCTGTCCCATCCATTCGCGATATCAAGGAAAATGCTTGCGTTCCACAGAGAAATTCCCCATCCTTCCCGCACCATGAAAACCGACCCCGTCTTCCCTCCCGGATACCTCGACGCCCTCGCCGGGGATTTCTTCGGCACCGGCAACCGAAGCGACCTCGAAGCCCAATTCGCCTTCCCCTTCCAGATATTGGGCTTTACCGCCGCCCTCGGCACCCACCTCCTCTTCTACGGCGCCCGCTCGATCCTCCGCCGACTCCGCGCCCGCAACCTGCCGCCCCCCGAGCCCCGGCCCGCAAAATCCCTCCGCGGCGCCCCCACCCCCGAGGACCTCCTCGACGCCTGGGACGCCGATCCGCGCACCCTCACGGACCGCCTCCGCATCGGCTCCCGCCTGGCCGACCTCGAACCCACCCTCGACAACCGCTTCATCTTCAGGACCAACCGCGCCGGACGCCGCCGCATCGCCGCCCGCCAGCCCGGCCTCAAGGGGTGGCTGCGCAAGAACGCCCCTGACATCAAGTACAGCACCGCCATGCACTACAAGAAGCTGGCCACCCGCCTGCGCCAGCTCGTCGGCCTCGACGCCCGCATCCCGGTCGAGTGGCTCCTCTCCTCAAGCGAAGACGGCGCGCGCCGCCTGGCCGCGCTACTCGCCCCCGACCGCGAAGCCGCCGCCGCCGCCCAAGCCAAGCTCCGCCGCCTGCTGGCCGAGCACCCCAAATACACCGACCTGGCACGGACCGTCGAGCAGAAGCTCGGCATCATGCGGATGGCGACCATCCGCCGCATCCAGCCACCGAAACCCGGACGCGGGCACCGCCGGAAACCGGCGGAAAACCCAACAAATCCCTTGGTATCGCGAATCAGGATGGACGGGTGGGGCGCAACCGTGGATCCGGCGCGGGCGGAAGCATTCTGGGACGCCGTGCGCAAGGTTCTCGGCGAGCAAAACCCCAATCCCGAAACCCGGCGCCTGCAAAGCGACATCCGAGCCTGGCTCAACGCCCCCATCCAGGCGCGCCGGAACCGCATCCGGTAGCCCATTTCCCGGCATTGCGCCGGCCTTTCCGGACATCCTCCGGCCTGGCACCGGCCCCCTTCCGCCAACCACCCCGAAGGTCATGCTCCTTCCACGGATGGAGTGCGGAAGTGCCGACCACCAGTCGCCACTTGCGGACACGCCTTCCGCGCTGCGCTTATGGGCAGGCCCGCGACGGAGCCACGCCCGGTGCCGCCCTACGGCAGCAGGGGAGCCAGGGCCGCGAATGCCTCTTCGGGGGTGATGGCGCGGAGGGCGGCTTCGGCTTCGGGGGATTTTCTCGGGATGTCACGGGTGCGGCGGGAGGAGTGCTGGAGGATGCGGATGGGGGCGGAGCCGAGCGGGCCGGTGGTGTCGGGGTCGGTGATGCCGAAGAAGGCGACCAGCGGGGTGCCGACGGCGGCGGCGAGGTGCATTCCGCCGCTGTCGTTGCAGCAGGCGGCGTCGGCGAGGGAGAGGGCCGCCGCCATTTCTTCGAGAGTGGTTTTGCCGGAGAGGTCGCGGATGCGGGAAGGGTCGGACGCGGAGGCGACTTCGGCGCAGAGGGGGGATTCGCCGGGGGTGCCGAGGAGGAGGGCGGTGCCGGGCGTTTCCCGGTGGATGGATTGGAGGAGGGTTTGCCAGTGGTCGGTGGGCCATTGTTTGGCGGGGCCACGGGCGGCGCCGGGCACGAGGGCGATCCACGGGCGCGGGGCGTCGGCGATGCGGGAGAGGACGGCGGCGCGGGCGGCTTCGGGGACGGCGAGGCGGGGGGCGGGTATTTTGCCGTCGGGGGGGGCGATGCGGAAGAGGTCGAGGATTTCCCAGGCTTGGTGGGTCGGGCGGTCGCGGCCGGGGGACGCAGACGGGCGGTGGATGTCGGTGAGCATCCAGTCGCGGAAGAGGTGTCCGGGGAGGCCGATGCGCCGCGGGATGCGCGCGAGGAAGGGGGCGCGGGCGGTACGGAAGGAATGCGGGATGACGATGGCTTCGGCGTAGCCGCGGGCGCGCAGCTGCCGGGCGAGCGGGAGGACGGGGTCGGTCTTGGCGGAGGGGATGGTTTCGCTGTCCCCGCCGAGGGCCATGCGCCAGATGGGGACGAAGGCGGGCCGCGTCAGCACGTCGAGGCGGCGCCCGGCGGCGCGCGCGGCGGCCGCGGCGGCCTGCACGGCGGGGAGCGCCATGAGGATGTCGCCGAGCCAGTTGGGCGACACGACGAGGATGGGGCCGTCCGCGCCCATGGTCACCAGGCGTACCGCACGGTGTAGGTGACGGTCCGTTCGGCCCCCGCCTTGACGGGCAGGCGGAAGACGATGCTGTCGGGCACGGGGCCGGGTTCGTACGGGGCGGACGCGGCGGCGATTTCCCAGCGGTCGCCGCGGTAGAGGTGTTCGAGGACTTCGACGGTGCGGTCGAACGGGGTCTGGTTCGCGACGGAAATCTCGAAGGATTCTTCGGCGGCCTTGAGCGGCTCGGTCTCGGTGAAGGCCTTGCGTTCGCGCCGACCGGAGAGGCCGGCGGCGGGGCCGAGGCGCAACGTGACGCTTTCGCCGGGGGCGAGCGCGGGGAGCCAGTCGGTGCCGACCCATTCGAGCGGCACGGAGGGGTCGCCGCGCAGCACGCGGAACGGTCCCGGCGGCAGCGGCACCTTCCCCGCGTTGCGCAAGGCGAGGCGCGTCTCGACGACGGACGACGACCCCGCGCCGTACTCCGGGTCCGCGCGCCGGTTGCGGTTGAAGCGGTCGAAGCGCGCCCCGTCGTAGCGGAGCACGGTCTCGACGGGCAGCGCCGGGAAGTCGGCGAGCGTGGCCCACACGTCGCCGCGCGCCGGGATGGAGAGCGCGGCGGGCAGGTCGTAGCTGACGGTGACGGCGGCGCTCGCGGCGGTGCGTTCGGGCACGAGGGTGCGTCCGTCCTCGGCGTAGCGGAGGGCGACGGGCGCGGCGGCGCGCGGGTCGGCGGCGTCGGGGACGAGCGGCGCGTACCGCCCCTTCTCGGTGAGCGAGAGCCGGACCGTGGCGCGGTCGAACGCGCGCGACGTCCCGTTGTGGATGCGCACGCGCGTGGAGAGGGCCACGGACCGCGCGTCGCCGGAAAGGATCGCGTCGTGCGACGCCTCCCAGGAGAGGCCGCTCGCGGCGTAATTGAGCTGCACCGACGGCGGCGCGGGGGTGGACGGGTCGAGCGTCCAGAGGAGCGTCGGCTCGCGCGCGGTGTCGGGGCGGGACGCGAACTCCACGCGCGCGAGCGCCGTCAAGTCGGGAACGAGCGCGAGGCCCTGTCGCGCCTCGACGAGCAGCTGCGGGGCGGGCGACGAGAGGTCGGGGAGCGCCGCGAGGGGCCCGCTGACGGGCGCCGCGCCGGGCACCGCCGGATGCGCCGTTACGGGCCACCCGAGGGCGGCGCGGAAGAACGCGTCGGCGTCGGCGAGGTCCCACGCGTACCGCTGGGACAGCAGCCCGAGCGAGGCGCCGCGTTCCAGGGGCGCGGCCGCGACGGTGGCGGGCAGGATCGTCTCGGGCACGGGCGCGACGGCGACGAGCCCGCCGGGCAGCGCGGGCGGCAAATCGTGGATTTCCGACACGCGCACCGACCCGTTCTCCTGGATGGTCAGCGACACCGACCGCGGGTTCGCCGCCCGCGCGGCCACCGCCGCCGCCAGCACCGCGGCCCCCAGGGTTTGCACAATCCGGTAGCTCTTGCTCATCTCGACCTCCAAAACGGTTCTCCGGTTTTCACGCCCGTTCCTTTTCTAGGTATCTAGATATCTAGGTATCTAGGCATCTAGGCTCCACGGGCCATTTCCCGTCCTTGCGGCCTGCGCGAGGAGCGCGTCCGCGAGCGCCAGCGCCGCCATCGCCTCCACCACCGGCACCGCGCGCGGCAGCACGCACGGGTCGTGGCGGCCCGGCACCGACAGCTCCACCGGCTCCCCGCCGAACCCCGCCGTCCGCTGCACGCGCGCGATCGACGGTACCGGCTTGAACGCGACGCGGAACACGATCGGCGCCCCCGTCGAGATGCCCCCCAGCACCCCGCCCGCCCGGTTCGTCGCCGGACGCACCCCGCCTCCGGGCACCGGAGCGAACGCATCGTTGTGCTCCGAGCCGCGCATCGCGGCCGCGGAAAAACCTTCCCCGATCTCGAACCCGCGCGCCGCCGGTATCGACATCATCCCCGCCGCCAGCGTCGCCGTCAGCTTCCCGAACACCGGCTCCCCCAGCCCCGCCGGGAACCCCGAGCACCGGCACGCCACGATGCCGCCCAGCGAATCCCCTTCGCGCCGCGCCGCCTCGATCGCCTCCGCCATGCGCGCCGCCGTGCCGGGGTCGGGGCATCGTGCGGGCGAAGCGTCCACGTCCGCGCGCGTCCAGTCCGCGCCGTCCGTCCGCTCCATGCGCACCGTCCCCGCCTGCTCCACCCACGCCACGATCCGCGCCCCCGGGCACCGCTCCCTGAGAACCGCCTCCGCGACGGCCCCCGCCGCCACGCGCCCAATCGTCTCGCGCGCCGAAGCCCGCCCCCCGCCCGCGACCGCGCGCACCCCGTGCTTGACCTGCCACGTCCAGTCCGCGTGGCCCGGACGCGGAACGGCCTTCAGCAACCCGTAGTCCCCCGACCGCGCATTCCGGTTGTCCACCGATATCGCGATGGGCGTTCCCAGCGTCACGCCCCCTTCGACCCCCGACAGAATCACCGCCCGGTCCGCCTCGTCCCGCGGCGTGGAGAGCCTCGACTGCCCCGGCCGCCGCCGGTCGAGCTGCGCCTGGACATCCCCGACGGCGAGCGGCACGCGCGCGGGACAGCCGTCCACGACGCACCCGACGGCCGCGCCGTGCGACTCGCCGTACGTCGCCACCCTGAACCATTCGCCGAATGTGTTGCCTGCCACCGCTAGATGTCTCCCATTCCCGCTTTATACCCCACCTTCCCCGTGTCTTTCAATGCACAACAGCGGCCGGTAAAACGCCTCCCAGCGGTCGAGCACCGTCCCCGGCGCGTGCCGCGCAAGGACGAAAGCCTTCGCCGCCGCGCCAATGCCGCGCGCGCGGCCGGCATTGCGGAGCAGCGCAATCCACGCGGACGCCGCCTCCTCCGGCGACGGCGCTGCGGAAAGCAAGACGCCCCGCTCCCCGGCGCGCCCGAGCAGTTCGGCGTTGCCGCCGCAGTCGGTCGCCATCGCGGGGAGCCCGGCGGCCATGTATTCGAGAAGGGTGTTGGAGGTGCCTTCGTTGGAGGTCGGCACCAGCGCGCCCAGGGTGCAGAGGGGCAGGAGCGCGGGCACGCGGTCGAGGTCGCCGAGGAACGCGACGGCGTCGGGGCCGAGCCCGAGGGCGGCGGCGCGGGCTTCCAGCGCCGGGCGTTCGGGGCCGTCGCCGACGACCACGAGCGTGGCGTCGGGGATTTCCTTGCGCACAAGGGGAAGGGCCTCGACCAGCAGCCCGGTGTTCTTTTCGGGGTCGAGGCGGTTGACGACGGCCAATCGGCGTCCCGGCGGAAGGCGGCGGATCCAGGCGTCGTCGGAGGGGCGCGGCGCGGGATCCTGTTCGCCCGGGAGCGGCAGGGTGTTGGGGATGAGCTCCATCTTGGCGTCCGGCAACCCGCGGGCGGCGAAGTGGTCGTGGATGGCCTGCGCGTTGACCACGACCTTCACGGCCTGCCGGTCGGCGCGGTCGAGCATGCGTTGCTTCCACGGGGGATAGATGGCGCCGAGGTCGCGTCGGCTGGTCACCAGGGGGATGCCCGCCAGGCGCGCCGCGACGGAGCCGAAGATGGCCGCGTCGGCATCCCAGGTGTGGAGGAGGTCGATCTTTTCCGACCGCAGCCAGCGGGCCAGGCGCAGGATTTCGGCAACGGTCGAAGGCCGCAGGAGATGCCGGATCGGCACCTCGCGCACGGGGCCGCACGCGGCTTCCACGGGCTCCACGAAGTGGCCGGCCCGCCGGAACACGACGACCCGCTGCTCCCACCCGCGCGCGGCGAGTCCGATGGCGCAGCGGGCGCACTGGCCCTCCGTGCCGCCGCGGATGAGGTGGTAGACCCAGTGGGCGATCTTCATCAGAGGCGGGCGCCGCCCGCGGCGAGGCGGCGGAAGTCGGGTATGCGGCGGCAGAGGATGCGGCGGGCGTCCCGGTCGTTGCGGGTTGCCGGGGAACCGGCGCGGCACACGGCCACGAGCGCGTTGCCGCAGAAGGCGAGGGCCGGGTCGGCGCGCAGCCCGTCCGGGCCTTCCCCGCCGACGAAGAGGGTCCCCAGCGGGCGCCACTCCATCAAATCCTCCGACACCCACAGCCCGACGCGGCGGCGGGTCGGCGCGGACGCGGCGGCGCGGGCCGGCCAGGCGGGCCCCGCCCCGGCCTG
>JAFYAC010000036.1 GCA_017540905.1 Kiritimatiellia bacterium
ATCCAAGGAAAAAGAATCCAAGATCAATTCTTGACGGAACTCATACTGGTGGGGCGAGCCGTCCCCGGCGAGCCGGTGTGGAAGGGGGCAGGAGGTCTGGAAAACCGGCAAGAACGGCTCGGCGGGGACGCCTCGCCCCACCATGCGCCTCGCGCGGGAATATGAAAGCGTGGATTTGGTCCGCCCCGGGCACAAACCGGAGATGCGCCCCGAAGCGCCGCCCACGCATGGAAGGGTGCCGGGAGGTGTGCGAAAAACGTGAGGGTGTCGGAAGGGGGAGGGGCTTCGCGCACCCTTGGCGCGAACAAACGAAAGGAATGCCGATTAGACAAGGCGTTGCCGTAGGGAAACGGGCCCGCGGCGCGAAACACGGAGGGAACGGAGGAAGGAGGCACGGAGATTTTTTGGGATGAGGGCGAAGCTTGTCTGACCAGCCTTCCGGGCAGTCCCCTTCCCGCCGTGCGAAAGGAACGTGGCATGAAGGCAAATCCTTGCGCAAGACAGGCGCACGGTGGCGAAGGGACTCGCCCCCCATACGGAGTTGTCAGGTGAAAAGCTCCCTCCGGTAGGGCCCGACCTCCGGGCAGGCCGTGCGAAAGGATGGCCCATGACGGTCCGCCCGGAGGTCGGCCCCCACCGGCCAGCCGCACCATGCAAAAGACACTTCTTGCATATCGATCCAGCTGGGAGGGCCCGGCTCCGTCCGGGCCGGGTCCGTGGGACTCGACGGAAACGATACAGGAACGTTTTGCCACGCGGCCGCGATGGAGCGCGGCCCTCCCGGAAAACCGATAGATCAAACCGGACACCATACCGGAGCGGTTTCGGAAATAGTGTGGTGGCCTTCCCTTGCGTGGCCACCGTTTCCAGCGCGGACGCGCAGAAGCGCGTCCCTCCCCGAGGAGGGCGCACCGGGCGCAAATGGCGCTTGCATTTCCCGTGCGCGGCCAGTACAAGCGTGGCCATACCACGAAAACAGCGGAGGAATCCCGGATGAGCGAGATCAGATACACCAAGGCCCATTGCTGGTGCCGCGAAGAGGAGAACGGCGAACTGACGGTCGGCATCACCGACTACGCCCAGGGGCAGATGTCGGACCTGACCTTCGTCGAGCTGCCGACCGTCGGCGACCGGGTCGAGGCCGACGAGGAAATGGCCGTGGTCGAGTCGGTCAAGGCCGCGAGCGACGTGTACGCGCCCGTCAGCGGCGAAGTGACCGCCATCAACGAAGACCTCGCCGACACTCCCGAGCTCGTCAACCAATCCCCCTACGGCAAGGGCTGGCTGTGCCGCATCCGGCCCGACGACCCCGGCGACTTCGCCGGCCTCCTCGACGCGGACGCCTACGAAGCCACGTTGCCGGAGGACTGAGGGGCCGCAAACAGGCTTGCCGCCCCCCCTTGCCCCGGCGTATCATGCACCGCGAAAGACACAACCAACAAAGGACGATACCGATGAAAGACCCCGTCAAGATGCTCAAGGCCATCGAGAAGCTCGACGCCAACCTCTACCAGAAGGACTTCTTCCTCACCTGGGACAAGACCCTCGACGAGCTCAAGCTCATCCTCCAGGTCGCCGACCTCATGAAGACCCTCTACGAAAAGAACGTCTCCCTCAAGGTCTTCGACACCGGCCTCGCCATTTCCAACTTCCGCGACAACTCCACGCGCACGCGCTTCTCCTTCGCCTCCGCGAGCAACCTCCTCGGCCTGGCCGTCCAGGACCTCGACGAAAGCAAGTCCCAGATCGCCCACGGCGAGACCGTCCGCGAGACCGCGAACATGATCTCCTTCCTCACGCAGATCATCGGCATCCGCGACGACATGTACCTCGGCGAAGGCCACACCTACCAGGTCGAAGTCGCCAAGGCCCTCGACGACGGCTACGAGCACGGCGTCCTCGCCCAGCGCCCCGGCATCGTCAACCTCCAGTGCGACATCGACCACCCGACCCAGTGCATGGCCGACCTCTGCTGGCTGCGCGAACACTTCGGCGGCCTCGAGAACCTTCGCGGCAAGAAGATCGCCATGACCTGGGCCTACAGCCCCTCCTACGGCAAACCCCTCAGCGTCCCGCAGGGCATCATCGGCCTGATGACCCGCTTCGGCATGGACGTCACCCTCGCCCACCCGCCCTCCTACGACCTCATCCCCGAAGTCAAGGACCTCGCCGCCAAGCAGGCCAAGGAGAGCGGCGGCAGCTTCAGGCAGGTGAACTCCATGGAAGAAGCCTTCGAAGGCGCCGACATCGTCTATCCCAAATCCTGGGCCCCCTACAAAGTCATGGGCCAGCGCACCGAACTCCTCAAGAAGGGCGACAAGGAAGGCCTTGCCAAGCTCGAAAAGAAGTGCCTCGCCCAGAACGCCCAGTACAAGAACTGGGAATGCGACGCCAAGAAGATGGCCCTCACCAAGAACGGCGAAGCCCTCTACATGCACTGCCTGCCCGCGGACATCACCGACGTCTCCTGCAAGGCCGGCGAAGTCTCCGCCGAAGTCTTCGAGAAATACCGCATTCCGACCTACAAGGAAGCGGGCTACAAACCCTTCGTGATCGCGGCCATGATGCTGACCAACCGCATGAAGGACACCCCCGCGACCCTGGCCGAACTGATGGAAGAAGGCATCGAGCGCGTCCTCGACGTCACGACCCTCCCCGTCAGCTACGAAATCCCCGAAGACAAACCCGCCAAGAAGTCTTCCAAGAAGGCCCCCGCGAAGAAGGCACCCGCCAAGAAGCCCGCCGCGAAGAAAGCCCCCGCCAAGAAGGCCAAGAAGTAACCCCCCTTCCAACCCTTCCCCCGACCGGCCCGCGCCCAACCCGCGCGGGCCGGCCGCTTTCCGCCCAGCGCAACGTGTTTCCTGTGGTGGAAAAGAAACAACTTGGACAACCTTGTTTCAAAGTGCGCCGACTGGGAGCGCGGGCGTCCCGCCCGCGAGGCTTCGGAAACGCGGAAAACAAGCGGAAACACCAATGTTTTCCATAATCTCTCATCCCATCGGCGCACCTGGAAGCCGCACCCACCGGAAGCCACGCGATGCTTGTCCAGAAGCTTCCGCGCCGCTTCCGGAGGTGCGGCATCTTGCCGCGCCCTTGCGGATGGAGAGCGGGAGAAAAAGAGACAACTTGGACAACCCGGGACAACTTTTCACGGGCGCCGGGAGGATTGTTCCGGGCGCCGGAGGAATGAGGATGGGATGCGGGAGGGGAGAAAAAGACAAACAGGACAAAGGGGGACAAGGTTGCGGGAGGGAGGCGGATGGAGAGAGAATGGGGGAGATGAAGCCTCCCGAGGGAAGTGCCCGGCAATCAGTTTGCGGGAAACGGATTGAGGATGGGAAGGCGCAAGCCCATGCCCTCCATGTCGGACACGTTGCGCGTGACGAGTTGCAGTCCGTGGACGGTGGCTGTGGCCGCAATCAACGCATCCACCGCAGGACGTTTGTGGCCGGTACGCTCCGCCTCGCCGCAGAGGCGGCCCCATTCGAGGGCGACTTCGTTGTCCACCGGGAGAATGCGGTCGGAAAACGCCCCGAGGATGTCTTCCCGGAGCCATTTCTCCAGCTTGAGTCCCCGCTCGTCGCCGCCGCGCTTGGCGATGCCCTTGCGGAGTTCGCCGACCGTGACGACCGACAGGTACAGGGATTCGGAATCCTGCGCCTTGAGCCATTCCAGCACGCCGGGAACGGGATGGCGGTTCGCCAGCTCGCTGACGACGCAGGTGTCGAGCAGGTACTTCACAGGGCGATGTCCCGGCCGCAGTCGGAGGAATCGCGGGAAACGTCAAGGGATTCGCCTTCATCGAGTTTCGGGCAGGCGAGGAGGGCGTCCACGAAGGTGCGGCGGCGGCTCCGCCTTGTCCTGCGGGCGGGCGGAATCGGTTCCTCCGGGGCAAGCGGCACGAGAATCACCCGGAAGGGATACGAGCCGTATTCCTCCGGCACGGGCACGCTGACGCGGTTCCGTCGCGGACGGGCGATGGTTTCGATGGTGGGCATGGCGGCTGGTTCTCCGTTGGACTCCGGCCCGCATTGTAGCACATTTCCGCCACCGTCCAGCTTGAAATCGCACCGTGACGAGTGACAAGTGGGCGGTGCCACTGCGGGCGGGGAGTGGATGGGAAAGCAGGTGGGCCGCCCGCGCTCAGACAAGGGAGAAAATGCGCCCGGGGTTTGGCCAATCTGGTAGCCCGGCGGGGAAAGGGGAGTTTTCCAATGATTGGAAAATATTTTTCCAATGGTTGGAAAAAATGTCTCGGATTTTCCAATGATTGGAAAAATTTTTGGAGAAAGAAATTGTTCAGCCAACCATGACAATTCCCGACAATTCGCTTTGTGATGCAACTTGGGACGGCGGTTCCAACACCGGACGACCCGCCCGAAGGGCCGCGGCGGAAATGCGCTTGCGGACGGGATGCGGATGGGATAGGGTTTGCAATGTCTCGCCAAAACGGGGGTTCCCGGTGAGGGGAGACGGACATTTGAATGGTTTGTTAACGCAAATCAGTCGTTCGACAGAAATCTGGAACATTTCGACATGAACGAAGAGCGCGAGGACGCCGCAAGGCGCGCCTCTCATCTGGTTTTCATGTCGGGCCTTCCAGAGCCTCTGTCGAGAGTCAGCGGAGAGGCTTCTTTTTTGTCCCCGGAAGGGCCTTTCCCCGGAACCACAGGGGCCGAGGAGTGCAAGGCATGAGAATGAAAAACGCGTGGGCGAAGTTGGCGGCGGCGGTTGCCGTTGCGGCGGGGATGGGAGTGGGGGTGGCGAGAGGGGAAGCATCTGGGGGTGTGAGTCCATGGGCTGAGGATAGAATAATAGGGTATGGATGGGTCTGCGGCGGACTAGTTGATGGGATAGATCCCCTACAAGAGGGAGTAGTAGCGGTCGGCGGTTGTTCCACCAATGTGCGTGTCGTGAACATCCCATCACATGTTAACTTGAGCGTGATTTGGAGCGATTATGTTGATGGTGAGTTCACAACGTGGGAGGAAACAAGAAATTTTCGGGTGACAGAGATTCAACCTAGAGCCTTTCAAAACAACACCGCATTGGAGTCGGTAACGATACCGGCGAGCGTGGAATCGTGGTGGGGGTGGGGTTCGAGAGGACAGCTTATCCGTGGGTCTGTGTTTGCTGGTTGTACAAGTCTAACAGAGGTCAATCTCACGGATGGCTTGAAGAGTATCGCGCCTTCTATGTTCTCTGGTTGTACGGCCTTGCCTTCCGTGGCGATACCGACGAGCGTGGAGACAGTGGAGGCTAATGCGTTTTACGGTTGTACAAATCTGGCGGAGATGAACCTCCCAAATGGATTGAAGAGCATTGGACCTGCGGCATTTTCTGGTTGCACGACCTTGCCATCAGTAACAATACCGGGAAGCGTGGAATCCTTGGGAGTCAGTGCCTTTAGGGGTTGCATAAATCTGGTCAATCTGCATCTCTCAGATGGGTTGAAGAGTATTGGAACAAATGCGTTTTCCAGTTGCACGGCCCTGCCAACGGTAGCAATTCCTGACAGTGTACAAGAGATTGGAGGGAGCGCATTTTCCGGTTGTACGGGGCTGAAGACCGTGACAATCGGGAGTGGTGTGGTGACATGCGGAGCATCCGTATTTTCCAGTTGCACAAGTCTAACGAATTTGAATCTCGCAAATGGATTGAAAAGCATCGGGCCGAATGCGTTTTCCAGTTGCACGGCCCTGCCGACGGTAACAATTCCTGACAGTGTACAAGAGATTGGAGGGAGCGCGTTTTCCGGCTGCACGGGGCTGAAGGCCGCGACGATCGGGAGTGGTGTGGTGTCAAGCGGCGCATCCGTGTTTTCCGGGTGTTCGGAATTGACGAACGTGGTGTTCAAGGAGGGACTGGCGGTTGTGCGGACGAATATGTTTGCCAATTGCTACCGCTTGCCGAAGGTGGTCTTGCCAGCGAGCATGAGGAGGATTGAGGGGAGCGCGTTCGTGGGCTGCACGGCGTTGGCGTCGGTGGACCTCGGCGGCACCGAAACAATCTGCGACAAGGCTTTTGAAGGTTGCACGGGCCTGAAGGCGGTATCGTTCCCGGCGGGCGTGCGGCGCATCGGGGCGGGGGCGTTCAGCGGGTGCACGGGGTTGGCGACGGTGGCGCTGCCGGAAGGGGTGGAAGAGGTGGAGGCGGGTGCGTTTTCGGGTGCGTCGGTCAAGTCGCTGTACTTCGACAACGCGGACGGGGGGCTGCTGGACGCGTTCTCGAAGGAGTCGCTGCGGACGCTGTACCTGGGGGCGGATGCCCGCGGCATCACGGGCGAGCGGCTGGGCGACTGCCTGTCGCTGTCGGCGCTGCTGGTGGCGAAGGGGAATCCGGAGTATGCAGTGGACGGGGCGGGGGCGCTGTACGACAAGGACTTCACGCGGCTGATCAAGTATCCGGCGGGCGCGGCGGCGTCCTGCTACACGGTTCCGGCGACGGTGCGGACGGTGGATGCCAAGGCCTTCGCGCACGCGACGGCGCTGCGGGAGGTGGTGTTCCAGGGGCCGGTGACGGAAATCGGGGAGGATGCCTTCGACTGGTGCATCGCGCTGGAGCGGGTGGTGTTCCCGTCCGGGGCGGGGACGGTGGGCGCGGGGGCGTTCCGCGTGTGCCCCTCGCTGGAAACGCTGCGGTTCGAGGGAACGGGCCACGCCGTGCCGACCTTCGGCGAAGGGCAGTTCCTCTACGCGAAGCCGGTGGTGCAGATCGAGGAATCGGAGGCGTCGCGCTGGACTTCGGCCCTGTCCGCGCTGGGCCTGTCCTACGAGTGGATCGTGGATGCGGATGCGACCTCGACGACGCCGGTCCCGGTGCCGAAGAGCTGGATCCAGTCGAAGGCGGGGCACATCCTGTCCGCGTGCGGGGGTGACTACGAGGCAGCGGCGATGGCTCCGGCGTCGAACGGGGTCAGCAAGGTGTGGGAGTGCTATTTGCAGGGCGTGGACCCGGAGGACGGGGATGATCGGTTCCAGTTGCGGAGCAAGGTGGAGGACGGTGGGGTTTCCATGTGGTGGGAACCGGACCTGGGGACGGAGCGGAAATATGCCTTGGAGGGCGTGGAGAACATGGGAGACGAGTGGGGCGAGACGAATGCGGGGACGCGCTTCTACCGGGCGAGGGTGGAAATGCCGTAGGGATTGCGTGCGAGGGGGCGGGTGGGGCGGACTGGCGCGACAGACGGACGAGGGCATCCGTCCCCCTGGTACGGGAAATGTATTTTGAGATTATGGAAAAATAAGGAAATTTATGTGATTTCAGGCATGGAAAGCCCCATGAAAACGGGGGGGGCGGGAGGAGATGAGAGGAGGGGGTGGGCGATTGAGACAGGGTTTGGGCTTGAAGGTTTTCCGGTTACGTGCAACAAATACGTGCATACACGTAAAAGAGTGCACGCATGGGCAATATCACCTTGGCCATTCCCCCCGAGCTGGTCCGCGAGGCGCGGGCGTACGCCCGGCGCAGCGGGACTTCGCTCAACGGCATGATCCGCGATTATCTGGCGGATCTCGTCCAGCCCCGCAACGCCGCCGAGGACCTCGCGGGCGAGTTCGCTCGCCTTGTCGCCGAAAAGGGCGTCCGCCGCGCCACTCCCTACCGGTTCCGCCGGGCCGATGCCTACGAGGGGGAACCGCTTGCGTGAAAACGTTCCTCGACACCAACGTCCTCGTCTATTCGGTGGACACCACCGATCCGGCCAAGAACGCCAAGGCCGTGTCCATCGTGCAGGACGCGCTCGTCAACCGCCGCGGCTACGCCATCTCGACCCAGGCCTTGAGCGAGTTCGCCAACGTCGCGCTCGGCAAGCTCGGCCTCGCGCCGGATGCGGTGCTGGACTTCCTCCGCGTGTTCCGGGGTCTCGATGCGGTTTTGCCCGACCTTGAGCTGGTCCGGCGCGGCGTGGAACTCAAGGCGCTGCACGGCATCCATTTCCATGATGCCATGATGGTGGCCGCCGCCGAACGGGCCGGCGCCGCCGAATTTTGGACCGAGGACTTGAATGCCGGGCAACGCTATGCGGGCATTCTCGCCAGAAATCCGTTTGCTGAGGGGTGACAGGGGCCTGCGGGCGGGAAGTGGAAGGGTAAGCGGGCGGGGCGCCCGCGCTCCGGCACAGGAGGAATACACAAGGTGCGGAACATTAGTTCTTTTTATCTTTATGGCACCTCCGTGCAATGGTAAAAGGAGGTGCATGATGCATGGAGCGAAATGAAGAAAGTGGGTTTCGATGGACACCTTGGCAAATGACAAAGATGGGGTTCAAGGAAACGGGGGTGCAATGCCCGAGCCGGTAGCTGCGGTGGGATTGACCGCGGAGGGGGAAATCATCCGGTCGAGGATTTACACAATCCGCGGAGTGCAGGTGATGCTCGACCGCGATTTGGCTTTGCTCTATGGAGTGCAAACGAAGGCCCTCAATCAAGCGGTCAAACGCAACGGAAAGCGTTTTCCACCAAGTTTCATGTTCCAACTCGGGCACGATGAAGTGGAAAAATGGAAGTCACAATTTGTGACCTCCAATTTGTCCCCGGAGGACGAGTCCGGTATCCGCATGGGGCTCAGACGCTCTCCGTTCGCTTTCACGGAGCAAGGCGTGGCCATGCTTTCCGCGGTTTTGAAAAGTCCAGAGGCCATAGAGGTCAGTGTGCGGATCATGGAAGTATTCGTCGCAATGCGCAAGGCGCTGGCATCGGTGGCTCCGATCCTGATACGGTTGGAGGCGGCGGAGAGGCGGCAGATTGCGGACCAGGCGCGCAACGAGGAGCGGTTTGAGAGGATTTTCAAGGCGATGGACGGGGGAGAGTTCCCGCCACAGAAGGTGTTTTTCGAGGGGAAGCACTGCGAGGCTTGGTCGTTTGCACGGAAACTCGTGCGGAGGGCGGAGAAAAGCATTGTGCTTGTCGACGGATACTGCGACGATGCGACGCTTGACATTCTCTTGCGGAAACGCGGCGGGGTGGAGGTCGTGATTGCGACATCGCAAAAATCGGCGTCCATGTGCTTGACGCAGACGGCTATTGAGAAGTTCAACAAGCAGAATCCGTCACTGGTTGTCCGGACGACGGGCTCTTTCCATGATCGGTTTCTCATTCTTGACGGGAAGGAGCTGTATCACTTCGGCGCGTCCTTGAAGGATCTGGGGCGGCTGTATTGCGCCGTGTCGAAGATGGATGCGGGGTTTGTTCCGTCAATCATGGCAAGGATTTGACGCCACGGCAGAAGGCACGCTTTCCAGATGCTAAAAAGGACCGGCGGGAGGCCGGTCCTTTTGCGGGATGTGGGATGGTCGAGGGGGTTATTCGGCCTTCTTGTCGTCGGCCTTTTTCTCGGTCTTGGCTTTCTTGGCTTTGGGGACGAAGTCGACCCACTCGAGGATGCACATTTCGCTGCTGTCGCTGATGCGCTGGCCGAGTTTGACGATGCGGGTGTAGCCGCCGGCGCGGTTGGCCAGCGCAGGGGCGAGGCGTCGTCGGGGCTGATGCGGCCGTCGGTCCAGATTTCGAGGGTGAGTTTGTCGTAGTCGGTGCGGCGGCCGACGCGGGTGTTGACGGCGTCGTATTTGACGCAGTGGACGGGGGAGAAGTGGGAGTCGATGGAAATGTGGCCGGGAAGCGGCCCGGGGGGCGCACAATCTGGTGGCTCGTCGGCAAAATGCGGTTTTTCCAATGATTGGAAAATATTTTGGAAGAGGAAATTGATCAGACAATTATGACAATTGCTGACAATTTTTTTGGGAAGACAACTTGGACAACTTGGGACAACTTTTTCAAGGGCGCCAGGCGGACAACTCCGCCCGGCGGAGGGATGTGGATGGGATGCGGGAGGGATGAAAAAGAGAAACAGGACAAAGGGGGACAAGATGGAGGGAGGGAAACGGGAGGGAAGCCGTTACACGGATATTTCGGGAGCCGCTGCGCGGACTCGGAAAGGGCTTGGAGGAAAAGAAATCTACATTGAAAAGCGGAAAAATCGCTTCACGAACATTGAAAAAGGGTAAGACAAGGGGAGGATGGCGAGATGCTTTTGTGAATCCTTCCACCGCAACCGTTACCGCAAAAAAGCTTAAATAACCGGCATTTGGGTCTGTCCCATGAATTCCACGTCTATTGACGGACGTTGTGCCAGTCCAAGATTTGCTCTGCCGTGAAAGCGGGACGAATCCAGATTTTGCCTGACTCTACCTCCTGCTCGAGTTCGGAGACGGCCGAAGCGGCGCGCCGGATGCCGTAGGGCATGGTGCCCAAGGATTCCGGGGCAGGGGTCCTTTCCCCCAGAGCAAGCTTGATTTCGCGGTAACTTGCCCCCCTCGGCGCCGCCTGGACACGCTCCCGATACAGCACAAGCGACGGCAAGTGGGTATGGATGAGCGTATCCGTACCCACAAGCCGGCAAGCCAAACCAAGCAAATTCCGGGATTGCATCATGGTGTCCGCATCCACAAAAGACTGGCTTCCAGGCCAGCCCACGGGGACACCCGGTTCCAGATAATTCCACAAGGCGGCCAATCGCTCGAAGTCCGTCGAGGAACGCTCCAGGGCGTCCGGGATGGCCTTGAGACCGAGTTCGTCCATGGTCAACGCAACCAGACTGTCCGTGGAAATCGTGTAGTGGGCCAACTGCTCTTGAATCTCCAAAAGTCCGCTTCCCACACGGGGTTCCCGGACCAGTCTGGCCCCCACGTTGACGGCAACGCAACGGTTGATGACATCCGCGAGCAGAAGATTTGCATAACTGCGTTGAGTAGCGAGACGATTGCGCAAGGCCAGCATCGCGCCGGCGCGGGAAACGAATTCGTCCTGGGACAAATTCCTCAGCCCCAGTTCGAAATCCTGCATGCCTTCCAGCAACTTGCCAGCCAATTCCCGGTAAGCCGCGTCCAGCGATGCATCCCGTTCCGCCTCCGGGAAGGCCAGCGAGTGGACGGCGGGCCATTCCAGGGTGGAATCATCCATGACAGCCGACAAAACCTCGCCGAAGCCGTGTTCGCCAATCAACTCGGTCCAGCGCCGCAAGACCGCCTCTCCCGGCGTCTCCGCCCGTCCCAAGACCGCGGCAAGGCTGATGAAAACGAAAATCGCGAACTGTCTCATTGCATGGTCCTTTCAATTGAAATCATAGGAAAAGTCAGTCGTATCTTGAGAAAAAAGAACTTGAACCTTGTAAACTCCTCCAGCCCGGCCCAAAGTAGCAAAACCAGCCTGGAGCGTAGCCCCATGAATGGACGGATAGGGTCCTGTGTACACAAAATCGTATGTGTCAGTGAATTGCCCCGAGTACATTATCCGTTCCACAGACAAACCGGAACGATTGACCACCACGGATACGGTTCCGGTGACATTGACATGGGCAAACGCATAGTGCAACCCTATTCCTGCGAAATTAAGGCCATTGGCATGCCAAGACCACGGACCAAACAGATGGCTGGTTCCGGAATGGCCGGAAAACCAATCCTCAACCTCATCGGCATGAGCCGCAAGGCTGTCGGCAACTGCCGCCACCAGATTGGCATCCTCCCGAACATCTTCGGCAAAGTCCGTGTCATTGCCATAAGTGTACAAATGCGCATTTGCCTGGCAGCCTGTCCACCAAAACGCGCCAATCGGATGGGACAACTCGCCGGATTCCAGTGTCGTTACGCTGGAAACGGCATCGGGGGGTGCTTCTTCGTCAAGGAAAGCATCCAACAGCTGGGATGCGATGCCGAAAGTGAAAAAGGAACCGCCCGCCAACAATGCCGATGAATGCATGTAATCGCCTGCCGTCAACAACATCAGGGAATTGGTCGAGACAACCGTTGTTTCGGACTCCTGCAAGATTCCGTCGGAATTCCGGTCAAAACCTCCAATTACTTCATACAGTTTTCTTCCCCCCGCCGGTAAAAAGGCCATGGTTGTCCTCGGGCTTTGAACAGGTCTGCAATCAAGGATGGTCGTTCCATTGCGGATGCCGACAACAGCCCAAGGGAGTGCCTCTGGAGGCTGAATGGAGGTGGCTATGGAAAGATGGCCGGAATCATCGTTTCGGACTCCCATGTACATGCGCGTTTGCTTAAAGAGTGAATTGCACTCTTTTCCCGGAAACTGGTCGGAATAGACAGCCGCAAGTGTAATTTGTCCCACCACAATCTCCTTTGACCCCGAGCAATGGCCGATGCCGGAATCGGTGGCGGTGACGATGGCAACACCGGTGGTGATGGCGGTCACCACGCCGGTGGCGGGGTCGAAATCGATGGCATCGCCCGTTATCTCCCATGTGTACGGTCCTCCGCCCGCACCGCTGGCCGACATAGTGGCCGTGTCGCCGATGCACAGGAAGTCCGGGCCTTCGATGGCCACGGCATAGGGAGCAACCTCATGGGCCGATTTCACTTCGGCATAACCCCCTTCATGCCATCTCCAACCAACCGTGTCATAGCGCAACCCCACGGTGCTGCCGGACGTAATGAGGTTGGTTTTCACTGCGGACCGCCCAATCATTTTGCAGGTTTCATTCGTTCCGATGATTCCATTGTGGCTTGAAAAGTACTTCGTGTTCGTGCTGGTGACGAAATAGACCATGTCGTACCCGGCATCCACATCCTCCACGAGCCCCTCTACCCCGATGGCCATGTAGTAACCACATTCCAGCAATTCCGGGATTTCCATCGTGGTTGTCCGGTCTTGTCGGTGGGAGTTGCCACCCTCCACACAATCCCAGGAGTCTTCCACTTCGACACGCAAGCCGTGCCAATTTGTCAAAACACTTCTATCTGTCCTGATGAGTTCGGGGGTCACGTGCGTCAGACGGTAGGCCAGTTCGGCCCCATTCCAAGCGCGGTTGTTGGCGGGGGCGCCGAATTCGTACTCCTGGAAATTGGGAAATCCATCGCCGTCGGGGTCGCCGTCCGCACCGTCGGCACCAGCGGCGGACAACGGAGACAGGTCATTCTGGACTTCCCAGCCGTCGGGAAGTCCGTCGCCGTCCGTGTCGGGGTCGTTCGGGTCGGATTCGGTCAGCTCCACTTCAACTCCGTCGGAGAGACCGTCGCCGTCGGTGTCGGAATTGGATGGATCCGTGTGGCTAACGAACCATTCCCAACCATCATTGAGGCCATCACCGTCGGTGTCCACGGCGGCGGCAGCCGCGTAGAAGCGGATGCGGCCTTTGCTTTCGGGAAAACCGGAATCCAAGAATTCGCCGGTTCCGTTGGCAATGGTGGCAATCCCGCACCACTCCCATCCGCTTTCCATGCCGGAGAACGGATCTCCGGTCGCGGTCCAGACGAGATTCGTGTCGGTCACCACGACGTTCTCGTCATTCGTCCATGTCGCCACCACCCACGAAGAGGTGTGGGCAACGGCATGGACAAAGATGTCGACATCGCCCTCCTGTTCCCAAGCCAAGGCCAGGCAAACAGCCCCGTTTGTATCAAAGGAGTGCGCCACAAAGCGCAGACCGTTCGTCGGTGATGCGCTGCGCCCGGGAATTTGGAGGAATTCTTCCCGGCGGGCTTCGGCCTCCATCCCGGTGACGGCCTCGCGCACCGCCTCGTAGACAGGCCAGTCCTCTTCGGCAATGAGGCCTCCAGTCAACACGACCCCGGACGATTCGGGGCGGGCAAAATCGTTCGTCCCCCGCCAGAGTACCCGTCCGTCGGCATCGGACATGACGGTGGCCCCTCCCGCTTGCGTCAAGGCCACAGGAATCACCCACGCTCCATACTCGCGGGTCGCCGCCGCATCATTCCACTGAGGGCCGAATTCTTCCCACGCCGCGGGCACGGTGCCCACGTCCTGTACCAGGGTTTCCATGTCTGGCGGCGTGATTCGGCGGTACATGTTGCGCAAAACCTCCCCGCGTTCGGCCAAATCTTCTTCCCCCAACACCACGTCATCGGCCATTGGCGGCACAACATCCTGCGCACATACCCCCCCATGCCGAGCAGGGTCAGCAACGCGGCAAAAAAGAAAGTTTTTTGGGATATCCTCATCTTGGCACCCTCTTTGGAGTACGGGCCTTTCTTTGCAAACTAACGTACAGGGTTATGGATGGAGTGTCAACGTGTTCCCGGCGCAAAGTCACACGGGGGGTGTACAAGGGCGGTTGGAAGCCGTGGATTTCAGGACTGGATGGAGGGAAGGAAGGAGTGTTCATGAGGGAGGCTAGGAGGAAAAATGGGGGGAATTCGTGGATTTTCCTTGGTATCGCGAATGTGGGAGAGCGGGAGCGGTGCGCCCTGCGGATGTAAAAGGGAAGGGGGTGGGGTTGGCAGGATGCCGCTCCTCTCAGAAATGAAAAGGACCGGCAATGCCGGTCCTTTTTGGAGTTGTGGATGGTCGAAGGGCTTTATTCGGCCTTCTTGTCGTCCTTGGCGGGCTTTTCGGGTTTGGCTTTCTTGGCTTTGGGGACGAAGTCGACCCACTCGAGGATGCACATTTCGCTGCTGTCGCTGATGCGCTGGCCGAGTTTGACGATGCGGGTGTAGCCGCCGGCGCGGTTGGCCATGGCCGGGGCAACGGCTTCGAAGAGTTCCTTGGCGGCGGGTTCGCTGCGGAGGCGGGAAATCGCCAGGCGGCGGGCGGCCAGGGTGCCTTTTTTGCCGATGGTGACCATCCGGTCGGCCAGGCGCTTGGTGGCGCGGGCCTTGGGAAGGGTGGTCGTGATGCGCTTGGCCAGGATGAGGTTGCTGACCAGGCTGGACATGAGGGCGGCGCGCTGGGAGGAGGTGCGGCCGAGTTTGACGGTGTTTTTGCGATGACGCATGGGATGTTCTCCTTGGGATTCAGGATTGGGGTCAGTCGGCGGGTTTGATCAGGCTGAGGACTTCGGCGTCGAAGGTCATGCCCAGGGACAGGCCCATCTCGACGAGTTTCTGCTTGATTTCGTTGAGGGATTTCTTGCCGAAGTTGCGGTACTTGAGCATTTCGTTTTCGCTCTTCTGCGCGAGTTCGCCGACGGTGGTGATGTTGGCGTTGTTCAGGCAGTTGGCGGCGCGGACGCTCAGCTCGATCTCGTTGACGGAGATGGAGAGTTTCTTGGCGAGTTCTTCGCGGGCGGGGTCGATGGTCTTTTCGGTGTCCTGGAATTCGACGATGTTCTTGTCGAAGTTGACGAAGACGTCGAGGTGGTGGCGCAGGATGGCGGCGGAGAGGGTGAGGGCTTCGTCGGGGCTGATGCGGCCGTCGGTCCAGATTTCGAGGGTGAGTTTGTCGTAGTCGGTGCGGCGGCCGACGCGGGTGTTGACGACGTCGTACTTGACGCGGCGGACGGGCGAGAAGAGGGAGTCGATGGGAATCAGGCCGATTTCCTGCTCGGGCTTCTTGTTCCATTCGGCGGGGCAGTAGCCGCGGCCGGTCTTGACTTCGATTTCGGCGTCGAAGGTGCCGTCGGTGTCGAGGGTGCAGATGTGCTGGTCGGGGTTGAGGACTTCGACGGAGGCGTCGGTCTGGATGTCGGCGGCGGTTACTTCGCCGGGGCCCTTGACCTTGATGCGCAGGAGCTTGGGCTGGCGGGAGTAGAGTTTGAGGAGGACTTTCTTGAGGTTGAGGACGATGTCGGTGACGTCTTCGACGCAGCCCTTGATGTGGCAGAATTCGTGCTCGGCGCCCTGGATGCGGACGGAGGAGATGGCGGCGCCTTCGAGGGAGGAGAGGAGGACGCGGCGGAGGGAGTTGCCGATGGTGCGTCCGTAGCCGGCTTCGAAGGGTTCGGCGGTGAAGAGGGCGTAGGTGGGGGTCGCGGTTTTTTCGTCTTTTTGGACGAAGCGCGGCATCTCGAATCGGTTGAGTCGTGTGCTCATGGAGGGGTCCTTTCCAGCCCCGGGCGTTGGCCGGGGCGTATGGCGGTTTTCCTTTTGCTGGGTTGGGGGTTACTTGGAGTACAACTCGACGATGAGCTGTTCGTCGACGACGGGGGCGATTTCTTCGCGGGTCGGGACGTGGGTGACGGTGGCCTTGAATTCGTTCTTGTCGACTTCAAGCCACGCGGGCCAGCCGCGGGATTCGGCGGCGTCGAGGTGGGCCTTGGAGAATTCGCGGCTCTTCTTGGCGTCGCGGGCCTGGATGACTTCGCCGGGCTTGCATTTGTAGGAGGGGATGTTGACCTTCTTGCCGTCGACGCGGACGTGTCCGTGGAGGACGAATTGGCGGGCGGCGCGGCGGGAAGGGGCGAGGCCCATGCGGTAGACGATGTTGTCGAGGCGCAGTTCGAGGGCCTGGAGGAGGACTTCGCCGGTGACGCCGCGGGCGCGGCGGGCGCGGGCGAAGAAGAGGCGGAACTGGCCTTCGCGCATGCCGTACATGTTGCGGAGGCGCTGTTTTTCCTGCAGCTGGATGCCGTAGTCCTTCAGGCGGGGACGGCGGCCGGTGCCGTGGGGGCCGGGGACGCCGGCGCCCTGGTCGATGGGGCACTTCGCCATGTAGCAGCGGTCGCCCTTGAGGAAGAGTTTGAGTCCAACGCGGCGGCACTTCTTGCACACCGGACCAATGTATCTGCCCATTTGTGTATCCTTCTTCTATGCTTTGGGTGGAGATTGCGGTTCAGACGCGGCGGCGCTTGCGGGCGCGGCAGCCGTTGTGGGGGACCGGCGTGATGTCGCGGATGCCGGTGATGGTGAGGCCGGCGGCCTGGACGGCGCGGATGGCGCTCTCGCGGCCGGAGCCGGGGCCCTGGACGAGGATTTCGACCTCGTGGAGGCCGTGGCCGAGGGCGACCTTGCAGGCTTCCTGGGTGACGACGGTGCCGGCGTACGCGGTGCTCTTGCGGGAGCCCTTGAAGCCGCAGCGGCCGCCGCTGCTCCAGGAGATGACGTTGCCGCGCGGGTCGGTGATGCTGACGGTGGTGTTGTTGAAGGAGGCGAGGATGTGGACGACGCCGACGGGGATGTTCTTGGAACCCTTGATGCGGCGGACGGCGATCTTGCCTTCGCCTTCGGCGGCGGGGGCGGCGGCATCGGCGGCGGGGGCCGCAGGGGCGGCGGCGGCCGGTGCGGCGGCGGCGGCTTGCTTCTCTTCGGGAGCGGGTTTGGTTTCTTCGGCCATGGTCTACTCCTTTACTTGGTGGCGGCGTTGGCGGCGGCCTTGGCGGCGCTGCGGGCTTCCTTGCCGCGGACGGCGCCGACGGTCTTGCGGGGGCCCTTGCGGGTGCGGGCGTTGGTGGAGGTGCGCTGGCCGTGGACAGGCAGGCCCTTGCGGTGCCGGATGCCGCGGTAGCAGTTGACGGCGATGAGGCGGCGGATGTTGCCGTTGACTTCGCGGCGCAGGTCGCCTTCGACGACGTACTCTTCCTGCAGGAGCTTGGAGAGGGCGGCGATCTGTTCGCCGTTCAGGTCGTCGGCCTTGCAGGCCGGGTCGAGGCCGAGGCGCTCGACGACTTCCTTCGCGCGGGCGGGGCCCACGCCGTAAATGTAGCGGAGCGCGTATTCGATGCGCTTCTTGCCGGGGATATCGACACCAATCACTCTAGGCATGTTGTATTCCTTCTCTCTTCCTCTTCAACCCTGGCGCTGTTTGTGGCGCAGGTCGGTGCAGATGACGCGCACCACGCCCTTGCGGCGCACGATCTTGCAGCGCTCGCAGATCCGTTTCACTGATGTTCTGACTTTCATGTCTCTGTTTCCTGTTTTTTTGAAATCGACTGTATTTCGCCGCGCGAGAAGTCGAACGGCGACATCCGCACCCGCACCCGGTCGCCGGGCGCGCACCGTTGCGTCGCCGCAGGCGTATCCGCCTGCGGAAAGTACGCGGTGAACCCGTGGCCGTTTGCCAGTTCGGCGCGGAAAGCCCGACTGTCTATCACAGACAGCACCTCCGCGTCCAGCACAATATTTTCGTCCGTTGGCATTTTTTTCTCGCGGGCCCGCCGCGGCGTCCTGGTGGGCGGTGGGGCGGCGGGGGCGGCCGGTGGGCGGGGGAACCCCGCACGGTTCTAGCCAAGCAGCTCCAGCATGGCGTCGGCCGTGGCCTTGGGCGACGCGGAGGCGTCGATGCGGACGAGGACGCCCTTCCTGTTGTAGAAATCGATGAGGCCGGCGGTCTGGCGGTTGTAGACTTCGAGGCGGTTGAGGACGGTGGCCTCGCAGTCGTCGGCGCGCTGGTAGAGCTCGCCGCCGCACTGGTCGCAGACGCCCTCGACCTTGGGGGGGATGTTGGCGACGTGGTAGACCGCGCCGCACTTGCGGCAGACGCGGCGGCCGCTGATGCGGCCCACGATGACGTCCTGCGGGACGTCGAGGAGGAAGACCTTGTCGACCTTGGCGCCGGCGCGGGCGAGGACCTCGTCGAGCATGACCGCCTGGGCGTCGGTGCGGGGGAAGCCGTCGAACATGTACTTGCCGTCGCCGTCCCTGGCGAGGCGTTCTTCGACGAGGCGCATGATGACGGCGTCGGGGACGAGCTCGCCGGCTTCCATGTAGCGCTTGGCTTCGAGGCCGGTGGGGGTGCCGGCCTTGACGGCGGCGCGGAGCATGTCGCCGGTGGAGACGTGGGTGTAGTGCGCGACGTCGCGGACGCGCTCGGCGAGCGTGCCCTTGCCGGCGCCCGGGGCGCCCAGAAGGATGATGGTTTGCATGATGTGGCCTGTCTCTGTGTTCTTGACTTGGTCTGTGGATGCATAGTCCATTTCGGTCTGGCATTCAAGCGGAAAACGAAAGAAGCCGCGGGATGAACAGGAGAGTGGGGGCGACGGTGCGCCCCCGGCAAGACACAGATGGTACGAGGACGGGGGGAAGAAGTTGGGTTGGGAGGTGGTTGTGGGGCGGGGTAGGATGGGCACGTGGGGTTCAAGAAACCGTGTGGCCGTTCCGCCAGCCATTTCCACTTCGGACGCGCGGAAGCGCGTCCCAGTGGAGAGCGCAAGGGGCGCGCTTTCGCGCGACCATGTGGGTGGGAAACGTTCGGGAAGCGGCAGAAAACCTTAAACCGCTCCCGGGGCGGAGGGGTCGGAGGGGAGAGGGTCGAGGAGCCAGCGGGAGTTGTACCAGAACCATTGGGAGGGTTCGGCGCGGACGGTGCGGTCGATTTCATCCATGACTTGCTGGAGGAGGCGGGAGGCTTCGGCTTTCTTGTCGGCGGCGGGGTCCGGGGTCCAGGGGCCGAGGAGGGTCATGGTGTGGCGCGTCCAGCCGTCGCGGCGCATGATGGCCAGGAAGACCGGGACTTTGGCCTGCACGGAGAATTCGCCGAGGCCCGGGTAGGTGTTGGCCACGCCGCCGAAAATTTTTACCGGGACGCCCGGGGTCTTGGAGCGGAGGTCGGGCATCATGGCCAGGTATTTGCCTTTGCGGAGGTTGGAAAGGACTTTTCTGAGGAGGTTGGGTTCGCCCTTGAAGAGGAGTTCGAGTTCGCCGGCGTGGCGGAGCTGCCGGAGCCAGCGGCTGACGAGCGGGTTCTTCTGGTCGCGCGTGATGGTGAACATGTCGACGCCGCACTGGGGGGCGACGATGCCCGCCAGTTCCCAGTTGCCGGTGTGGGGACAGGCGAAGATGCCGCCGAGTCCGGGATGGGCCTCGGCATGGGCGCGGAATTTGGCGAGGGCGGCGTCCATCCCGACGGGGACGGGGAGGGTCGGGTGCCGGGAAAGGTAGATCATTTCGGCGGCGGTGAAGGCGGTGTTGCGGAAGGAGAGCCAGGCATCGCGGCGGGCGGCCTTCGGGGGGTAGGTTTCGCCCATGACGAGGCGGATGCGGCGGACGGCTTCGCGGCGCTTGCGGCCGATGAAGGGGTACGCGAGGCGGGCGAGCAGCCACGCGAGGAAGAGGGCGCCGCGGTAGGGGAGCAGGGAGAGGAGGAAGGCGACGGCGCGGAGGGAGATGTATTCGGCGACGTGTTTGGGGCGGTATTTCACGGGGCGGGTCGAGGGGGACAATGGGGACAATGGGGACGGTGGGGACGAGGGGGACGGCGTGGGGGGCTTGGGCATGCGCTTGCGGAGGATGCGGTCGGTGAGGGATTGGGGGATGAAGCGGACGGTGAGGTCGACGAGGCGCGCGGAGGGGGTGACGAAGTAGCGGCGGCGGGGACGGGCGCTCTCCAGGGCGCGGGCGATGGCGCGGGCGGCTTCTTCGGGGGGGCGCGTCCAGAAGTCGGGTTTCTTGACCTGTCGGCGGCGGCGCTCGATTTCCTTGGCGTAGAGGGGGCCGTAGGCGGAGGCGGTGGCGTCGACGTTGCGGTCGAGGGCTTCGACGGCGTTCTTGCGGAAGCGGCTGACGATGGCCCCGGGCTCGACGATGGAGACGCGGATGCCGCGCGGGGCGAGTTCGATGCGCATGGCGTCGGACAGGGCCTCCAGGGCGAATTTGGAGGCGCAGTAGGCGGCGGTCATGGGGACGGCGATGCGGCCGAAGACGGAGCTGACGTTGACGATGCGTCCGCGCGCGGCGGCGAGGCCGGGCAGGAGGGCGCGGGTGAGTTCGTGGACGCCGAAGAGGTTGGTCTCGAACTGGGCGCGCAGGGCGTCGCGGCCGAGGTCTTCGATGGCGCCGGCCTGGCAGTAGCCGGCGTTGTTGACGAGGGCGTCGAGTCGGCCGCCGGACGCGCCGAGGACGGCCGCGGCGGCGGAGGCGACGGAGGTTGGGTTGGCCAGGTCGAGGGGGACCGGGAAGAGGCCGTCGCGGCCCAGCGCGCCGAGGTCGGCCGCGGTGCGCGCGGTGGCGAAGACGCGCCATCCGCGCTCCGCCAGCAGGTGCGCGGTGGCGGCGCCGATGCCGGAGGAGCAGCCGGTGACGAGCACGGTGCGGGCGGCGGGGGCGGCGGAGGCGGAAGTGGTGGCGGCGGGGGTGGTCATGCCTGCGGGTGGAGGGCGCGGAAGAGGGCTTCGGCGTTGAGGGGGAGGGTGCGCAGGCGGGCGCCGGTCGCGGCTTCGATGGCGTTGGCGATTGCCGGGGCGAGGCCGTCCATGGGCATCTCGCCGAGGCCCTTTCCGCCGGGAGGGGCGAAGGTGTAGGGGTACTCGACGAACTGGATGTCCATTTCGGGGACGTCGAGGGCGGTCGGGATGATGTAGGTTTGCAGGCGGGCGGCGTCGAAGTTGCCGTTTTTCCCGATGGCGGTGCGCTCCATCACGGTGTAGCCGAGGGCTTGCACGAGGCCGCCTTCGACCTGGCCTTTCGCGGTCAGGGGGTTGATGACGCGGCCGATGTCGAGAATGGAGGTGATCTTCGTCACGCGCGGTTCGCAGGTGACGGGGTCGACTTCGACTTCGGCGACGTCGGCGGACCAGGAGTAGCCGGGATAGGCGTCGCCCTTGAAGGTGGTTTGGTTCCAGTCGGTGGCGGGCGGGAGGAGGAATTGGTAGGTGCCGCTGACGGGGGCCTTGGCGGCGGCCAGCAGGTCGGCGGCGGCGCGGGCGAAGGGGATGGGTTTGCGGCCGTCGGAGTGCAATTGGGAGTGGTCGAGGCGGCAGGGGGCGCCGCGGAAGTATTGGGTGGAGGCGAAGGTCTCGATCTGGCGGCGGAGGTCGCATCCGGCGCCCCATACGACGTTGCCGACGACCATGGTGGTGCGGGAGGCGACGGTGGGGCCGGAGTTGGGGACCTTGGAGGTGTCGGCCAGCGGGAAGCGGATGCGGGAGGGGTCGAGGGAGAGGGCGTCGGCCGCGATCTGGGTGAAGATGGTGTGGACGCCCTGCCCCATCTCGGTGGAGGAGACGCGGATTTCGACGCCGGGTTTGCCGTCGTCGAGCGTCACGAGGTCGAGGCGGCCCCTGGCCTTGAATTTGGCTTCGCCGTCGCCCGTGAAGGCGGATCCGTGGCCGAAGAAGGAGATGCCGATGCCGTACAGTTTGTCCTGGCCCTTGCGGAGGGTGCCGTGGGAGCAGCGCTTGAGTTTTTCGGCATAGCCGCTGCGGTCGAGGGCGGTCTTGAGGACGGCGGTGGTGCCGTTTTCGCCGGTGAGGAGCTGTCCGGTGGAGGTGCGCTGGCCGGGGCGGATGTGGTGCTTGAGGCGGTATTTGTGGGGCGCGAGGCCGCAGTCGGCCGCGATTTCGTCGATGATGGATTCGAGTCCCCAGATGGCCTGCGGGGCGCCGAAGCCGCGGAAGGCGCCGCACGGCATGGAGTTGGTCCGCACGACGCGCCCGCGGATGCTGACGTTGGGGCAGGCGTAGGCAAGGGCGCAGTGGAGGATGCCGCGGTACATGACGACGTCGGAGATCGTCAGGTAGGCGCCGCCGTCGAGGAGGTAGTCGCAGTCGATGGCGGTCGGGGTGCCGTCGGTTTTGTAGCCGATCTTGAAGCGGACCCAGACGGGGTGGCGCTTGGGGGTGTAGAGGATGTCTTCGTTGCGCTCGTAGGAGATGCGCACGGGGCGGTGCGCCTTGAGGGCCGCCAGGGCGGCGTAGCCGGCGAGCATCGAGGGGTAGTCTTCCTTGCCGCCGAAGGCGCCGCCCATCGGGGTCTGCGCGACGCGGATTTTCTCGGTCGGCAGGCGCAGGGCGTCGTTGAGCTCGGTCGCCGGGAAGTAGGGGCACTGGATGGAGCCTTCGACGCGGATTCCGCCGTCGCGCTCGGGGGTCACGCAGAGGCCCTGGGGTTCGAGGTAGAGCTGCTCCTGGTGGCCGGCGCGGTACTCGCGCTCCATCACGCGGTCGGCCGCGCGGAAGCCCGCCGCGACGTCGCCCTTCTCGATGGTCTGCTCCTTGAGGTACTCCAGCGACGCGGGGTCGGCCTTGAAGCGCTCGACGCCGTCGTCGAGGAGCCGCAGGAGCGGCGGGAGCGGGTCGATCGCGAACTTCACCGCGGCGGCCGCGGCGCGGGCCTTCTCGGGGGTCGGGGCCGCGACGATGGCGATGGGCTCGCCGCGGTAGCGGACTTCGGCGCCGACGGCCGCCATCAGCGGCATCGTGCGGTCGTGCATGTGTACGACGTTCTCGCCCGGGATGTCGGCGGCCGTCGCAACCGTCACGCCGCGCCAGTCGAAGGACGGGTCCCTGGTCACGCTCCTGAGGATGCCGCGCGGGACGTCCGAGCGGACCACGACGCCGGCGAGCGCGCGTCCGCGGGGGATGTCGCCGAGGTACTTCGTCGCGCCGCGGACCTTGTCCGCCGCGTCCACGCGGAGCATCTCCGAACCGACGTGCTCGAACCGCGGGGTTGCCGCCTTGGGTGCCTTTGCCTTTGCCTGTGCCATGATCGACCGCCTTGTGTTGGGGGCGTGCGCGCGCCGGCCGCTCCGGCGTGCGCTTGCGCCATCCCTTCCTTACCCCATTCGCCGCGGCTTGGCAACGCGGAAGCGCGGGCGGGCGGGGCGGGCGCGGGGGCGGATCCTTGACGGGCGGTTGCGGGGCGGGTATTTTCGGGGGAAGAGGAGGCAGAGCATGAGCGAGGCCGAAAAGGATGCGATATTCAGGCAGATCGACGAGACCGGGACGGTGCGGAGGGGGGATCCGGGGTTCGGCGAGCTGGAGGGGGAGCTCATCCGCTCCCATGCGCTGTGCCTGGAAATATCGGCCAGAAAACCGACGGACCCGGAGTACAAGGGGCTGCTGGAAGAACTGCTGGGACGGGAAATCGACGGGAGCGTGGCCATCGTTTCGCCGTTTTACTGCGATTGCGGATGCCGGCTCCGCGTCGGGAAGAACATCATCATCAACAAGGGGGCGACGATCTTTTCCGCCGGGAGGGTGGAGATCGGGGACAACGTCCTGATCGCGCCCGACGTCAAGATCGTGACGGTGGACCACGATCTCCGGGACCGGATGAATTGCCTCCATTTCGGGAAGGTGACGGTGAAGGACAACGCGTGGATCTGCATCGGTGCGATCGTGTGCCCGGGGGTGACGATCGGGAAAAACGCCGTGGTCGCCGCGGGCGCGGTCGTGACGAAGGACGTCCCGGACAATGTGATGGTAGGGGGGAATCCGGCGCGGATCATCAAGCGGGTGGACGAGTGACGAGTGACGAGTGACGAGATGCGGTGCGCCCGCTGCGCGGGCGGGGAGTGGGAGGGAGGCGGCACGGAGGCCGCCTGGCAGACAAGTGAAAAGTGAAAAGAGAAAAGTGACGAGATGAGGTGCGGCCATTCGGCCGCCCGTTTTCACATGGGCGCGGCGGGATGCCGCACCTCCGGAAGTGGAGCGGAAGCTTTTGGGCATGCAGAGACAGGGGCATGCGCGGCATGGGGTCACGCAGGGAGCGGGCGTTGCGGATTGCGGAGGAGGGGGAGGGAGGGTATGATGGATTGCATCATGAGGATATTGGCAATCAACATCGGAAACAGCCGTGCGGCGGCGGGGTGGTACGAAGACGGGGAAATCGTGCGGGCGCGGCGCGGGGAAAAGCTGTCGGCGGCGATGCTCGGGGTGGGCGGGAAGGCGTCGCCGGACGCCATCGGCGTCGCGTCGGTGGTCCCGGCGCGCAACGCAGAGGTGCGGCGGGCGCTGAAGGAGCGGTGGCCGGGCGTCCCGCAACGGTGGGTGGGGCCGGAGTTGGAGCTGGGCATTCCGTTCGACCTCAAGGCGCCGGAGCAGACGGGGGCCGACCGCTACGCGGACGCGGTGGCGGCGGCGGAGCTGTACGGGACGCCGGCCATCGCGTGCGATTTCGGGACGGCGACGACGTTCAACCTGGTGCTGCCGCGGCGGGGGTTCTGCGGCGGGGTCATCGCCCCCGGCTATGGAATGTGGTTCGACGCGCTCGGGCGGGGCGCGGCGCAGTTGCCGAGGTTGCGTCCGGGCGGCCTCGACGTGCCGACGGGGCGGAACACGGAGGAGGCGTTGCGGCTCGGCGCGCGGTGGGGGTACCGGGGGATGGTGACGGAAATCCTCTGGCAGCTGTCGAAGGCGTGCGGGAAGAAGTCGCCCTGCCTTGTCGCGACGGGCGGTTACGCGCCGGCGGTGCTGCGGGACGCGGGGTTCGAAATCGATTTGCAGCCGGACCTGACGCTGTGGGGCGTCGCGCGGATCGCGGAGCGCAACCTGTGACGGAAGGACTGGCCCAACCGTTGCTGGAGGTCCGCGACCTCGCGGTGGGGTTCCGCCGCGACGGCACGGGGCCGGTGGTGCGCGCGGTCGACGGCGTGTCGTTCACCCTACATGCGGGCGAGACGCTGGGGCTGGTAGGCGAGTCGGGATGCGGAAAGAGCGTGACGGCGCTGTCGCTGCTGCGCCTGCTGCCGAGCCCGCCGTCGGTGCGCGAGGCGGGGGAGGCGCTGTGGCGCGGCTGCGATTTGCTTTCGATGCCGGTGGAGGAACTGCGGCGCGTGCGGGGAGGGAAGATCGGCATGGTGTTCCAGGAGCCGATGAGCGCGCTCTCGCCGCTGCACCGCATCGGCGACCAGCTCGCGGAGGCGGCGCGGCTGCATCTGGACGTCGGCAAGCGCGAGGCGCGCGCGTTGGCGCTCGACTGGTTGCGCAAGGTGGGGCTGCCGGACGTGGAGCAGAAGATGGACGACCTTCCCCACCAGCTCTCCGGCGGCATGCGCCAGCGGGTGATGCTGGCGATGGCGATGCTGCCGGAGCCGGAAATCCTGCTGGCGGACGAGCCGACGACGGCGCTGGACGTCACGGTGCAGGCGCAGGTGTTCGACCTGCTGGCGCGGCTGCGCGGCGGCCGCACGGCGGTTCTGCTGATCACCCACGACATGGGCGTGGTGTGGGAAGTGTGCGACCGGGTGCACGTGATGTATGCCGGGCGGATCGTCGAACGCGGCCGCCGCAAAGACGTTTTTGCCCGCCCCGCCCACCCCTACACGCGCGGCCTGCTGGCCGCCATGCCGCGCCTCCACCGCCGGACCGGCCGCCTGCCGGACATCCCGGGCCACCCGCCCGCGCCTGGCGAATGGCCGTCCGGCTGCCGCTTCGCCCCGCGCTGCCCGCGCGCCACCGACGCCTGCCGCGCCGCCGCGCCGGACTGGCGCACGGCCGCCGGCGAGGGCCACGACGCGGCCTGCATCCACCCCCACGAGGAACCCCAGCCATGACCAAAAAGACATCCGCCGCCGCCGGCACCCCGCCCCTCTTCTCCCTCGTCAACCTCGGATGCCCGAAAAACACGGTGGATTCCGAAGGGCTGCTGGCCGCCATGTCGCTCGCCGGCTTCGCGTGCGTCGGCGACCCGCTCGAATCCGACGTCTGCATCGTCAACACCTGCGGCTTCCTCGACGCGTCCCGGCGCGAGGCGCGGGACACCCTCGAGTCGATCGCCCGCGCCCGCGGCGACGCCGGCCGTCCCCTGATCGTCGCGACCGGATGCGCCGTCGAGCGGCTCGGCGGCGACCCGTCGCTCGAGGCGGCCGGCTTCCTCGACGCGGCCGACCTCCGCGCCGGCTTCGCCGACTACCCGCGCCTGCCCGAGATCTGCCTCGGTCTCCTCCGCGCCCGCCGCCCCGCCGGCTACGCCGGGCCGCGCCGCCTCCCGAAAACCTACCTCGACTGGCTCTCCCGCCCGCGCCTCCTGGCCGGGCCGCCCTGGAGCGCCTACCTCAAGCTCGGCGAAGGCTGCTCCAACTGCTGCGCCTACTGCTCCATCCCGCTCGTCCGCGGCCGCCGCGCCAGCCGCCCCGCGCGCGCCATCCTCGACGAAGCCCGCCAGCTGCTCGCCGGGGGCGTGCGCGAAATCACCCTCATCGCGCAGGACACCACCGCCTGGGGCCTCGACGCCATGCCGCCGCCGTACGAGGAAGGCGCCGCCGCCTGGCGCGCCCCGAAGAAATCCCCCTTCGCGGGACTGCTCCGCGGCCTGCTGGCGGAGCTCCCCGCGCGCGGCGCCTGGCTGCGGGTCCTCTACGCCCACCCGCGCCACCTCGATACCGAAATCCTCGACGTCCTCTCCTCCGACCCGCGCATCTGCCCCTACCTCGACCTGCCGCTCCAGCACGCCGACGACCGCATGCTCCGGCTGATGGGGCGCGGCTACGGGCGGGCCCGCGTCGACGGGCTGCTGGCCGACTTGCGGTCCCGCTGGCCCACGCTGGCCCTGCGCAGCACCTTCATCGTCGGCCATCCCGGCGAAACCCCGTCCGCGTGGAAGAACCTCCTGCAGTTCGTCGAAAGTGGCGCCATCGACTACCTCGGCGTGTTCGCCTGGTCGCCGGAGCCCGGCACCCGTTCCGTCGCGCTGCGCGAGCGCCGCGTGCCCCCCGCGGTGGCCGAAGAACGCCGCCGGGAGCTCATGCTGGCCCAGAAGAAAGTCTCCCGCCGACTCCTCCGCGCCCGCGTCGGGCTCGCAACCGAATTTTTGCCCGAGAGCTGGCAGGACGGCACCTGGCGCGGTCGCACCCCCTGGCAGGCGCCCGACGGCATCGACGGGCAGACCCTCGTCTCCGCGCCCCGCACGGCCTTCCGTCCCGGCCGCATCGCCCCCGTGCGCGTCACCGCCTCCACCACGTACGACCTGAAGGCGGCCCCGCTTGCCTGAGGTGCCGCGCGCGGCCGGCCCCGGCGTTTCTTGTGCTGGAAACGGCGGTCTCTTTTTGCCATACTCCGCCGCATGACATTCCCCCGAGCCAGCTCCATCCCGCGCCGGAACGCGCCGTCCCATGCCCTACGCTGAATTCCACCGCTGGATTCTCTCCGCCGTGCTGGTGATGGCCCGGATCGGGGCGGCCTTCTCCATCTGCCCGGCCCTGACCGATTCGATGATCCCGGGCGTCGCCCGGCGCGCGGCGACGTTCTCGTTCGCGCTGCTGGCGGTCCCGTTCGCGAAGGCGGGGATGCCGCCGGGGGAACCCAACCTGTGGCTGTTGGCGTTCCTGGCGGTCAAGGAGGCGATGATCGGGTTCCTGGTGGGGTTCTTCGCGGCCATCCCGTTCTGGATCGCCGAAAACGTCGGCAACCTCATCGACAACCAGCGCGGCGCGACGATGGGCGAGGTCTATTCCCCGCTCAACGGCTCGCAGGTGTCCACCACCGGCATTTTCTTCACGCAGATCGTCTCGACGGTCTTTTTCGTCGGCGGCGCCGTGTTCATCTTCCTGGGCGCCCTCTACGAAAGCTTCGCCCTCTGGCCCGTCTTCGGCGCCTGGCCGTCCTTCGCGCCCAACGCCCCGACCAACATGCTGGGCGCGCTCGACGCGATGTTGCGCACCACGGTCGTCATCGCCGCGCCGGTCATCATCGTGATGTTCCTGGCGACCATCGGCCTGGGCCTGGTGAACCGCACCGCGCCGCAGCTGAACGTGTTCTTCCTCTCGATGCCGGTCAAGAGCGCGCTCGGCGTGGCCATGCTCATCGTCTACCTGCCGTTCATCATGGACATGCTGATGTACACCAAGGAATCCGCCATCCTGGGTCCCGTCCGGCTCCTGCTGGTGAACGGTCCGCCATAGGGCGGTTCAGGAAACGGCGTGTCCTCTCCCTTCTGTGGATGCCGGAAAACGGTTGAAACAGCGCGGGGGCGGGGATAGGATTCGGGGCTCAAACCACGGCGGAGAGGTTCCGCCCCGGGGCAAACGGAATCCCGTGCGAATCGGGAGCTGTTGCGCAACTGTGAGCTTCCGCATGTCCCGGCCACTGCGCCACCCTGCGGCGGGGTTGTTCCGGCTTCCACGCGGCGGGGGAAGGCCCGGCCGGGTCCTACAGGAGGTCAGCCAGAAGACGTGCCGCGGGGAAGGGCAGCCGGACAACCGGGTCCGAACCCGCCCCTCCGCGACGGTGGTCGCAAAGGAACGACAGATGAAATCATTCAAGGCAGGGCGCGCCGCGCGGGCGCGTCTGGCGGGTTGCGCCGCGGCCGCGGCGCTGGGACTCGCCGCGGGCGGCGCGGCGCGGGCGGAATTCACGTTCGACGACGTCCACTTCTGGGTCGGCGGGGGGACGAACCGGGCGGTGGTGGTCGTGGACTGGAACACGGACGGGGCTTCGCCGCTGGCGTGGGGGTACCGCTGGGACGGGGAGCCGGTACCGGCGCGGGTGGCCATCGAGGCGATCGCGCGCGAGGACAACCGGCTGGAGTACGCGAGCTCGGTCTCCCAGTGGGGGACGTCGGTGGACGGGTTCGGCTACGACCGGAGCGACGTCGCGGCGGTGTTCGATCTCGCGGCGGGCGCGGCCACCGACGCGGAGGCCCTCGTCGGCGTCTATGCCGGCACGCTCTACTGGGCGCAGTCGCCGGGCGCCGGCACGTCGTTCGAGGCGTGCGACTGGACGTACGGAAGCGGCGTGGACTACGACCTCCTGTCCGACGGCGGATGGTACGCGCTCAAGCTGACGGACTGGCAGAGCGGCGAGTCGTCGGTCCCCGAAAGGACGCCCGCGGCGGCGGAGTCGCCCTACGCCTGGCGCGTCGCGGCGGCGGACGTGGCGGCGGACGGCGACTACGGCGACCCGGCGAACGCGCTCGGTGGGCCGGCGCGCACCGTTCCGGGGTGGGGCGAAATCCCGCCGACGACGGTCAATCCGGTATCGCCCGCGTGGGGGCCGGGGCGGCTCGTGACGCTGGCTTCGGCGGACGGCGACGCCGGCGGATCGATCACGGTGGAGTTCGACCACGGGGTGCTCGACGACCCGCGAAACCCGTTCGGGCTGGACTTCATCGTGTTCGGCAACGCGATGCACGCACTCGGCGGTGGCGCGTATTTCGACGGGGTTTCGGACCCCGCAGGGCTCGTCGTGGACACCGACACCATCGTGGCGGAGCGCGGCCTCGTGGAGGTGAGCGCGGACGGCGAGACGTGGTTCGCCTTCGCGGACGGCCCGTGGGCGGACGACTTCGCGCCGACGTTCGCGTACTGCTACGATCCGGAGAACCCCGACGCGTCGCTCTTCGACGGCAACCGCTGGTGGGGCGCGCCGGCGGACGCGACGCGTCCGGTGGACCCGGCGGCGGGGCCGGGCGATTTCAAGGGCCGCACGCTCGCCGACTACGCGCGCCTCTTCGACGGCTCCGCGGGCGGCACGGGGTTCGACATCTCGGGCTTCGACCTGCCGCGGGACGGGCTCGGGCGGAAGTACGTGCGGTTCGTGCGGATCACGTCGCTCGACCCGTTTGACACGACGGAGGTGGACGCGGTGGCGGATGTCGCGCCGGCGGTGTCCTTCCGCAACTGGGTCGATGCATGCATCCCGTTCGACCAGCGCCCCGGCTACGCGAAGACGAACGTCTGCGCGAACGGTTCGACGGCCGCCGTCAACGCCGCGCTCGGGCGCGCCCCGGACGCGAAAGGGCCCGCCACGGTGGCCATCGGCGGATTCGACCCGGCGACAGGCACGTTGGCCGCGCCCATTGCCCCCTACGCGAGCGACCTCGTGCGCCTGCAACGGGCCACCGACCTCGCGGCTGGTGCATGGACCGCCGCCCTCCCGCTCTGGGCGGGCATCGACGAAGCCGGCCATCCGCAACTGCAAGTGCAAGGTGATACGGAAGAGGTGCCGACGGGATTCTTCCGTCTGGAGGTGGATGAATAGAGGAATTCCAGAGAGGGGTGGATTCCCCGTCTGGGAGGTGCGACATCCTGACGCGCCGCACAATGGCGCGGCTGAAAGCCGCACCTCCCGGAAAAGCCCTCGCGAGTGCGCCTTCACCCTCGTCGAGCTCCTCGCCGTCATCGCCCTCGTGGGCGTGCTGGCGGCGTTGCTCGTGCCGGCGCTGGAACAGGGCCGCGAGGCGGCGCGCGCCGCCGCATGCGCCACGAACCTGCGGCAGCTCGCCGCCGCCGCGCTTTCCTACGCGGCCGACCACGGCGGCGAGTTCCCGTGGGGGATGCGCACCGAGGGCGGCGAAACCGCGTGCTGGGACTTCACCACCGCCGGCGGCAAGCCGCGTCCGGGCGTGATCTGGGAACGCATTCCCGAGTGCGCGAACGGCCGCGTCCTGCAGTGTCCGTCCTACGTCGGCGGCAACGCGAACTGGCGCGGCGACCCCTACACCGGCTACAACTACAACTGCAGCTACGTCGGCAAGGTCGAGGGCGACCCCGGCGACCGCGACCGCCCCGCGCTCCAGTCGCAGATCGAGGTCCCCGCGCGCACGGCGCTCTTCGGCGACGGACAGTACGCGGGCGGCGCGAACAAATTCATGCGCGCGCCCGACCCCGACCGCGCCCACGACGGCTCCGGCAGCGGCCTCCGTTCGGCCGGCACCCAGGGCTTCCGCCACCGCGGGCGCACCAACGTCGCGTTCGCCGACGGCCACGTCGAATCCCTCTCCACCCCCTACCGGCGCGGCTCGGAGGGTTTCGTCTCCGACGGCTGCGGCTTCCTCTCCCCCGACAACTCCCTCTACTCCCTCGCCAAATGACCTCCCTCCTCCGTTGCGAAAACCTCACCGTCCGCCTCGGCCGCAAGACCGTGATCGACGGCTTCACCGCCGACTTCGCCGCGGGCACCCTCGCCGTCCTCTCCGGTCCCAACGGTGCCGGAAAGACAACCCTCCTCCGCACCCTTGCCCGCGCGCTGGTCCCCTCCGCCGGGCGCGTGCTCCTCGATGGCCGGCCCTCCGACGGAATCCCCCGCGCCGCCTGGGCCCGCCGCGTCGCCTACCTTCCCCAATCGCCCGACGCCCGCTCCCTCGCGGGCTTCCCCGTGCGCGCCGCCGTCGCCGCCGGACGCCTCCCCCACGCCGGATTCTTCGGCGCCCTCGCCCGCCGCGACGAAGACGCCATCGACCGCGCCCTCGCCGCCACCGGACTCTCCCCCCTCGCCGCCGCGGACGCCGGCTCCCTCTCCGGCGGCGAAACGCGGAAAATGTTCCTCGCCGCCGCCCTCGCGCAGGAAGCCGAAACCCTCCTCCTCGACGAACCCTTCGAAGGCCTCGACGCCCCGGCGCGCGCCGCCCTCGCCGACACTCTCCGCGCGCAGCTCGCCGCCGGACGCGCCGTCGTCCTCGCCACCCACGACCTCGCCCCCCTCGCCGGCATCCCGCACCGCGTCATCGAAATCAAGCCTTTTGAAAACAACTCAAAAAAGTTGTCAGGCGAAAAGCTTGTGATTTCCCATGTCCAGGAAGGGGTAGGGCGGGCAGTCCCTGCCCGCCGGCGCGAGAAATGCCAAAGGAATGGGCCAGAAATGTGCGGACGCATGTTTTCCCATGGCTCCGACCGAATGGCATCCGCACATCCAGCGGCATCCGATTGCACCTTCCAGCATCCGGCGGCGAGGGGACTCGCCGCCCTACCCGGCTTCGCACAAACGAAAACACAAGGTTTTCGCCAGACAACACCAAAGACAAAAAACCGACACCCCCACTTGGAAAACGAAAATGCAAAGCGGGCGGAAAAGCCCGGAGGGCCAAATTGTTTGCCCTCCTTGTCCATTTTCAAAAGAGTTGTCCCGAGTTGTTTTACCCTTCTCCTCCCGCTCCTGCTCGCCGCCGCGCTGGTCGCGCTGGCGGTACACGGATGCCCGCCGGGCCTCCTCTGGAGCTACCGCGTGCCGCGGCTGCTCTGCGCCTTCTGCGTCGGCGGCATCCTCGCGGTGGCGGGATGCATCTACCAGACCCTCTTCCGCAATCCGCTCGCCTCCCCATACACCCTCGGCACCGCGTCCGGCGCGACCCTCGGCGCCTATCTGGCGACGGCGTTCGCGCCCGGACTCATCTCCGTCGGCGGGGCCGCCTTCGCGGGCGCCTTGCTGTCCCTCGCCCTCGTGCGGGCCTGCGGCGGATCGGGGGGACGCCCGGCGCGGCTGCTGCTGGGCGGCATCGCCTGCGCCTACCTCTTCGGCGCGGGCACGATGCTCTGCCAGTTCGCGATGACGCCGTGGGAGAGCTTTTCCATGGCCCACTGGAGCCTTGGCGGCATCGTCGTCCCCGAAGGCCCGTGGCGAATCGCCCTCCCCGCCGCCTGGTGCGCCGCGCTCGCGACGGTCCTCCTCTCCCGCCCCCTCGACGCCCTGCTCGCCGGCGACGACGCGGCCATCTCGCACGGACTCGACCCCGCGCGGCTCCGCTTCGCCCTGCTTGCCGGCGCGGCGCTGCTCGTCGCGTGCGCCGTCGCCGTATGCGGCCCGGTGGGGTTCGTCGGACTCCTGGTTCCGCACCTCGCGCGGCTCGCCGGCGGCGCGGCGCACAGGCGCCTCCTCCCCGCCTGCGCCATCGGCGGCGGACTCTTCCTCGCCCTCTGTGACGCGGCCGCCCGCGCCCTCCCCTTCGCCGGGACGCCCCCCGTCGGCATCGTCACCGCCGTTCTCGGCGCCCCTGCCCTCGCCCTCCTCCTCGCACGGAACAGCCGATGAAAACAATATGTGTTTTGCTGGTTCTCCTCCTCGCCGCGGGATGCACCCCGCGCGCCGAACACGGCACCCCGGCGGCGAACGCCGTTCGCATTGTCTCGTTCCTGCCGAGCGCGACGGAGACCCTCTACGCCCTCGGCCTCGGCCCCTGCGTCGTTGGACGCTCCAGCTTCTGCGACTACCCGCCCGAAGCCGCGGCCATGCCGGTCGTGGGCGACCTCTTCAGCGCCAATGAAACCGCCCTCGACGCGCTCCGCCCGACCCACGCCGTGCTGGGCCGCGCCGACGCCCCGCAGGCTCCCCTCCTGCGCGCATTGGGATGCGAGATCATCGAAGGCCGCGCCGAAACCGCCGCGGATGTCCTCGCCTTCGCCGACACCATCGGCCGCCTCTTCCAGGACCGCACCAACGGTCTCGCCGCCGCCGATTCCCCCTGGCGCACGGCCATGGAGGAACTGGCCCGCGCCGGAACCTCCGGAATTTCCTGGCGCGTCCTGGTCGTCGTCTCCCATGCGCCGGGCCGCTATGGCGCGGCCTTTGCCGCCGGCGAAGACACCTTCCACGACGAACTCCTCCGCGCGGCGGGTTTTTCCAACGCCCTGGCCGGGGTCCGCGGCTATCCCTCGCTCGATCCCGACCGCATCGCGGCACTCGCCCCCGACCTTCTGATCGACATCCACCCCGACGGCGATTCCCCGGACGAAGATGCCTGGACCTACCTTCCCAACACCCGCATCGAATTCCTGACCGACACCGCCGCCCTCCGTCCCGGTCCCAGGCTCCCCGAGGTCCTCGCACGGTTTCGCGCCCTCGCCGCGCGCAAGGAGTGAGGCGGGGGGGAAGGGAACGGGGGCCGGGAAACTCGGGGGGCTCGATTGCAATCGACTGCAATCGATTGCGGTGGCGGCGCCGGATGCGGTCGTGCTCGCCGTCATGGGCATCCACGGGAATTTCCAGTCGTTTTCCCAGGTTTCGCACATCGGGACCCCCGGGGACCTTTTGATCGGCTCGTTCGACGTGTTCGCCGGGGGCGAGCCCGTCGGGTTCCTGCGCAACATCGCTGCGCACTTCCCGGAGCCCGGCCGCAACCGGCTCGTCGTCATTCCGGGCACGGGCCACACGTACCGGGGGAAGGAGCGCGAGACCGCCCGCGCCGTCGCGGAGCTGGTGGCGCGGTGGCGGAGGGAGGCGCGGGGCGGGTGACGCCGGGGCCTTCGAGGAGGCTGGTGCCGCCCGCCTTGCGGACGCGGATCTGGGTGCCGAAGCGTTCGGCGAGTTCCTTGACGTGGGAGATGACGCCGACGGTGCGGCCGTCTTCCTGCAGGCGTTCGAGGGTGTCGAGGGCGGTGTCGAGGGCGTGTTCGTCGAGCGTGCCGAAGCCTTCGTCGAGGAAGAGGGTCCCGGGGCGCAGGGTCCGGGAGGTCATGTCGGAGAGGCCCAGCGCCAGCGCGAGGGATACCTGGAAGCGCTCGCCGCCGGAGAGGTTGGAGACGGGGCGAACGGCGTTGGCCTGGTGGCGGTCGAGCATGCGCGGGAGGAGGTCGGTGGTGTCGGGCGGCCAGACCATCTGGTAGCGGCCGGAGGTCATGGCGGCGAGGTGCGGGTTGGCGCGGTCGAGGAGGAGCCGCAGGGTGATGCCCTGGGCGTAGGCGCGGAAGGCGGCGCCGTCGGCCTGCCCGAGCCAGTTGTTGAGGATGGACCAGCGGGCTTCTTCGAGGACGGCGCGGTCGGCGGCGGCGGCGCGGCGGGCGGCTTCGGCGCGGGTGGCATCGTCGGCGGAAAGGCGTTCGCGGGTCTGGCCGACGGTCTGCTGGAGGGTGTCGAGGCGGGCTTGCAGGGCGTCGCGGTCGGCGGCGTGTAACCCGCGAAAATCGCCGGAATGGG
>JAFYAC010000155.1 GCA_017540905.1 Kiritimatiellia bacterium
CCGCAAGGTCGCGCGGAAGCGCGACCCTCCCGGGGCGCTCGCCAAGGGGAGGGACGCGCTTCTGCGCGTCCACCGTGGAAAAGGGCGTTCATGGTTGGTGCCACAATGGACAGCGGCCACACTGTTTCCCAAACCGCTCTGGCATCCGGCTCAAAACTACCCGAGCCGGACGATGGAGGGATCGTAGCCTTCGGGGGTGGCGAAGCCGAGCAGGTTCAGGCAGGTCGCCGCGAGGGACGAGATGCCGAGGCCCTCGATGCCGTCCGCGAGCCGCACCCGGCCGTCCAGGCCCGGGGCCCAGACGACGGCCGGGACCGGATTGAGCGAGTGGGCCGTGCGGGCCTTGGGCTTGCCGGTGGCCTTGTCGATCTTGACGCTGCCGTCCTTGGCGTGCTCGTACATGTCGTCGCTGTTGCCGTGGTCGGCGCTGACCACCAGCACGCCGCCGGCCGCCTGCACCGCGGGAATCAGCCGCCCCAGCGCGAGGTCGACCGCCTCCATCGCGATGTGCACCGCGTCGAACACGCCCGTGTGGCCGACCATGTCGCCGTTGGGGTAATTCACGCGGATGAACCGGTACTTGCCGCTCCCGATGGCCTCCAGCAGCTTGTCGGTGATTTCCGCCGACTTCATCCACGGGCGCTCCTCGAACGGCACGATGTCCGACGGCACCTCGACGTAGTCCTCCAGTTCCTCGCTGAATTTCTCGGCGCGGTTGCCGTTGAAGAAATACGTCACGTGCCCGTACTTCTGTGTCTCGCTGATGGCCAGCTGCCGCAGCCCGGCGTCCGCCAGGTACTCGCCGATCGTCCGCGTGATGTGCGGCGGATCGACGAGGAACTGCTTGGGGATTCCCGCGTCGCCGTCGTATTGCATCATCCCGGCGTACTCGACGGCGGGCCGCGGACCGCGGTCGAACTTGTCGAACGACTCCTGCTCGAACGCGCGCGTCAGCTCCATCGCGCGGTCGCCGCGGAAGTTGTAGAGGATCACGCTGTCGCCGTCCACGATCGGCCCCAGCGGCTTGCCGTCGCGCTCGACGACGAACGCCGGCAGATCTTGGTCCAGCACGCCCGGCTGGCGCGCGCGGAAGGCTTCGATCGCGGCCTGCGCGCTGGGGAAGCGCTCGCCTTCGCCGCGGACGTGGGTCTTCCAGCCGCGCTCGACCATCGACCAGTCCGCCTCGTAGCGGTCCATCGTGATGTTCATGCGGCCGCCGCCGGACGCGATCGCGTAGTCGCGGCCGTCCGTATTCAGCTCCGCCAGGAACGCCTCGAACGGCACCACGTATTCCAGCGCCGACGTCGGCGGCACGTCGCGCCCGTCCAGCAGCGCGTGGATGCGCACCGTCTTGACGCCTTCCTTCGCGGCCTGCCTGAGCATCCCCTTGAGGTGGTCCAGATGGCTGTGGACGTTGCCGTCCGAGAAGAGGCCGATGAAGTGCAGCGTGCCACCCTTGGCCTTCACGTTCGCGATCAGCTTCTTCCAGACCGCGCCCTCGTAGAGGCTGCCGCTCTCGACGGCCTTGCCGACGAGCGCCGCGCCCTGGTCGTACACGCGGCCGCAGCCGATGGCGTTGTGGCCGATTTCGCTGTTGCCCATGTCGGCGTCCGACGGCATCCCGACGGCGCGCCCGTGGGCCTTGAGCGACGTGTGGACGCCGTTCGCCTTGAGCCAGGCCAGGTTCGGCATCGACGCCGACCGCACGTAGTCGCCCTCCTCGTACTTCCCGATCCCGACGCCGTCCATGATGACCAGCACCACGGGCCCCTTCGGCCCGGCAAACCCTTCGATCTTTTCCAGTTTCAGACTCATCTTGCTGTTTCCTCTCCGGGGCCCTTCCGGCCCCTGCATTTTTCCCAGTATGCCCCATCCCCGCCCCCGCCGCAAGCCGCAACCCGCCCCCGTTTTTCCGGAAGACAAACCGCCCGCTTCTTGGCACAATGCCGTCCAGCCCCGTCCGGAGCCCGCGTCCGCCCGCCCCGGCCCGAAAGGAACCCGCCATGAAAAAACTCGCCTTCTTCGACACCAAGCCCTACGACCGCGAATCGTTCGACCGCCTCAACGGCGGCCGCTACGACATCCGTTACTTCGAGACCCGCCTCACCGCCGCCGCCCTCCCGCTCGCCGACGGCTGCGACGCGGCGTGCGCCTTCGTGAACGCCGAAATCGACCGCGCCGTCGTCGAAGGCCTCGTCGCGCGCGGCATCAAGGTCCTGGCCATGCGCTGCGCCGGCTACAACAACGTCGATTTCAAGGCCGCCTGGGATGCCGGCCTCACCGTCGTCCGCGTCCCCGCCTACTCCCCTTACGCCGTCGCCGAGCACGCCGCCGCCCTCCTCCTCTCCCTCGTCCGCCACATCCACCGCGCCGCCGCCCGCACCCGCGACTTCAATTTCTCGCTCGCCGGCCTCACCGGCTTCGACCTCCACGGCAAGACCGCCGGCATCGTCGGCACCGGCAAGATCGGACGCATCTTCGCCGGCATCTGCCAGGGCTTCGGCATGCGCGTCCTCGCCTACGACGCCTTCCCGAATCCCGCCACCGGCCTCGAATACGTCGACCTCGGCCGCCTCTGGGCCGAGTCCGACGTCGTCTCCCTCCATTGCCCCCTCCTCCCCGAGACCCGGCACATCGTCGACGCCGCCTCCCTCGCCCGGATGAAGCGCGGCGTGGTCCTCGTCAACACCTCCCGCGGCGGCCTCGTGGACAGCGACGCCCTGCTCGCGGCCCTCCGCGACGGCGCCGTCGGCGCCGCCGGCCTCGACGTCTACGAAGAGGAAAGCGACTGGTTCTACGAAGACCGCTCCGACGTCACCCGCCAGAACAAGACCCTTTCCCTGCTCGTCTCCCTGCCGAACGTGATCGTCACCTCCCACCAGGCCTTCCTCACCCGCGAGGCCCTCGCCAACATCGCCTCCACCACCTTCGCCAACCTCGACGCCTATTTCTCCGGCGGCCCCCTCGAAAACGAAATCTGCTACCGCTGCTCCGGCGCCGCCCGCCCCGTGAACGCCGACTGCCCCCGCCGCGCCGCCTCCGGCCGCTGCCGCCCCCCGCGGCCCCGAGCCGCAGGAACGGTTTGACATCCCTCCCCGCCGGATGTACAAACAATCGAAGGAAATCTTCCATGTCGAAATGAAAGGACAAACCGAATGAAAAAACTCGCGATTCTCTTGGTTGCGCTGGTGGCGCTTTCCACGGCCGCCCCGGCGGTGGTGGCCCACGAAACCGGCGGGCTGGGCGGTGCCATCATCGGCTGCTGCTTCGGCGTGCGCTCGGCCGCCGCCTACAACGACGGCAAGGACCTCCACTGGCGCGAATGGGGCCGCCTGATTCCCTTCGCCAGCTTCGTCTTCGCCATCTGGGATGGCGTCGACGGCCTGAACGGCCGCACCACCGGCAACCTGGCGTCCGAGTACGGCGCCTCCTACTATTGATCCACCTCCCACCCAGGAAAGGAAACGCAATGAAACTCGTCGCAATCTTCCTCGTCGTCCTGATGGCCTGCTTCTCGTTCGCCCCGGCCGCCACGGCCGCCACCGGCGGAATCGAAGGCTTCATCATCGGCTGCTGCTTCGGCGTCCGCTCCGCCGCCGCCCACAACGACGGCAAGGACCTCCACTGGCGCGAATGGATCCGCATCATCCCCATCGCGGACCTCGTCGGCATGGTCATCGATGCGGTGGACGGCATGAACGGCGTCAACACCGCCGACCTCGCCAAGCAGTACGGCGCCAACTACTATTGATTGGACAGGCCAACCCGCCGCGGACCTCCCATCCGCAACAAGCCCCGGTTTTCCGGGGCTTTTTTGTTGCCCTCCCCGTTCGGAAGTGTCCCTTGCCATCTCCCGCGCCGGCACAAAGCGACGATGAGTGGGCCCCGTCCCGCGCCCATCCGTTTCCATCCCGAAAAACATCCTTGCCCCGCCCTCCCCCGTCCCGCTAGCATCTCTTGCATGCCACACTCTTCCCCCCCCATCCCCGGCATCGAAACCATTCCCGCCGACTGGCTCGACGGCCTGCGCGTCGGACTCGTCGCCCATCCCGCCAGCCGCACATCCGCCGGCGAACACTCCGCCGACGCCCTCCACCGGCGCGGCGTCCGCCTGACCGCCCTCTTCGGCCCCGAGCACGGTTTTTATGGCCGGGGCGGCCCCGGCGAACCGGTGGACGAGGCGTGCCATCCCGACTGGGGCATCCCCATCCACTCCCTCTACGGCGCCACCCGCGCCCCCACCCCCGGAATGCTGGCGCAGGTGGATGTCCTCGTCGTGGATTTGCAGACCATCGCCTGCCGCGCCTACACCTACGGCTCCACCCTCCGCCTCCTCATGGAGAGCTGCGCGGCCGCGAAAAAGCGCCTCGTCGTCGCCGACCGCCCCGATCCCCTCATGCTCACCCCGCCCGACGGCCCGATGCTGTCCCCCGACTGCGAATCCTTCGTCGGCTTCCTCCCCACCCCCTTCTGCCACGGCATGACCCCGGGCGAACTGGCCGCCTTCCTCCAAACTGCCCTCCGCCTCGACGCCCTCGACCTCCGCATCGCCCACTGCGCCAACCTCTCGCGCTCCATGGACCTCCCCGACATCTTCCCCGCCTGGCACGCCCCCTCCCCCGCCATCCAATCCCTCGACAACGCCCTCTGCTTCCCCGTCAACGTATTCTTCGAAGCCCTGCCCGCCATCGACCACGCCCGCGGCACCCCCCTCGCCTTCCAGCGCCTCGGCGCCGACGCCCTCGACCTTGCGGCCCTCCCGCTCCCGTCCTTCCCCGGACTCCGCACGTCCCCCGCCACCTACACCGACGCCCACGGCACCACCCGCCGCGGACTCTCCTTCCGCGTCACCGACCCGCGCGCCTACCGTCCCGCCGCCACCGCCTGGACCCTCTGGACCGCCCTCTCCTCCGCCCTCGACGGCTGGCCCGCCCTCTGGCGCCTCCCTGCCTCCCGCCCCGACTTCTACGCCAAGCTCTGGGGCACCTCCACCCCCGCCCCCCCCTGGTCCGCCCCCTCCTACCCCCGCTTCTACTGACTCCCCCGCCACCCTATCCCCAAACCCTCCTCCATCCTGTGAGATTACAGAAAAATCGTGCATTTCACGCGTTTTTCAACCACCTATCCCTCAAGATAACATCCGCCTTCCCAGCCGCCCTCCCCCTCAACCCCACTCCGGCCATTTTGTCACGTTCCCGGTGGGCATTTTGTCCCACTGCCCCGGAACACCCACCCCCGTCCCTATGAAAAACCACCAATTTTCGCGCGTTCCGCAACTTGGCACGCTTCCTGCTCCCATGTTTGCAGCCATGACCGAAAACTATTCCAATCCATCCACCTCCCCCACCCCGCCGCCGGTGCCGCAGCCGCAGCAGCGTCCCCAAGGACGCGGCCTGCTCTGGCTGATCCTCGCGTTGCAGGCGGTCATCCTCGGGTGGCTGGCCAAGAACCAATTTGACGGGACATCCCAACGCGGGGGTTCCTTTCCCTCCTCCCCCGCGGTTCCTGCCGCCGCCATTCCCCCCTCCTTGGAATGCGATCGGGATGTTCCGTCACCTTCTGCTCCCGCACCCGATGCGGACGATCCCGCCGACGTCGACATTGCCGCCAACGCCCCCGCCCCCGCCGCCCTCCCGCCGCCCGCGGCCTACCGCGATCCCTTCGCGCTGTTCCGCCGCTCGCCGCGGCCGTCGTTCGCCCCGCGCTCGTTCCCCCGCTGGCATGCGGACGTGCAGCGGATGATGGACGAGGCGATGGAGGCGCACGAGGCGATGCTCCAGGACTTCGGCTCGTTCTTCTCGCCCGGCCCCGAGTGGGCGGCGCTGCCGGCCTCCCCCGCGGTGAACATGCGCGAGCTCGACGACGCCTACGAGCTGACCCTCGCCCGCTCCGGCCTGGCCCCCGACGACCTCGACGTACGCCTCGACGGCCGCACCCTTTCCCTCCGCTACGACCGCCGCACGGACACCGCGGACGCCAACGGCCGCCAGACCGGCCGCCAATCCGGGTCGGTGCGCATGGGCCTGCCGGGCCCCGTCGCGCCCGGCGCGGTCCCCGAGATTTCAAACGACAACGACCGCATCCGGATCCGCATCGCGAAGCCGGGCGCGCCGGCAACCCCGGCGGCCGCGACGGCCGCCCCCGCCCCAACCGCAACCCCCTAAGGAGAACCCCATGAGCAGCACCAGCAGCGGCATCACCGCCATCAACGAAAAAGTCCAGCAGGAGAGCGCCTTCGTCGCCCCCCTCCGCGCCGAACTCGAAAAAGTCGTCGTCGGCCAGCGCTACATGCTCGACCGCCTTCTCGTCGGCCTCCTCGCCAACGGCCACATCCTGCTCGAAGGCGTCCCCGGGCTGGCCAAGACCCTCGCCGTCAAGACCCTCGCCGCCGCACTGGAGACGAGCTTCCGCCGCATCCAGTTCACGCCGGACCTGCTCCCCGCGGACCTCATCGGCACGCAGATCTACAACCCCAAGACCGGCGACTTCGGCACCCGCAAGGGCCCGGTCTTCGCGAACATCGTGCTCGCCGACGAAATCAACCGCGCGCCCGCGAAAGTCCAGTCCGCCCTCCTCGAAGCGATGGAGGAGCGCCAGGTGACGATCGGCCAGGAGACCTTCGCGCTGCCGGAGCCGTTCCTGGTCCTCGCCACGCAGAACCCGGTCGAGCAGGAAGGCACGTACCCGCTGCCCGAGGCCCAGGTGGACCGCTTCATGCTCAAGCTCAAGATCGGCTATCCCACGCTCGACGAAGAGCGCCGCATCCTCGAAGCCAACGCCCGCACGGAAGTCGTCCGCGATGTCCGCCCCGTCGTCAAGCCCGACACCATCCTCAGGGCGCGCAAGACGGTCGACGCCATCTACGTCGACGACAAGATCAAGGACTACGTCCTCTCGCTCGTCTTCGCCACCCGCGACCCGGCCGCCTACAAACTGAACGCCCTTGCCGGCAACATCCGCTACGGCGCCTCCCCGCGCGCCACCCTCGCGCTGATGCTGGCGGCGAAGGCCCACGCCTTCCTGCAAGGCCGCGGCTACGTCACCCCGCAGGACGTCAAGTCCGTCGCCCCCGACGTCCTCCGCCACCGCATCATCCCCTCCTTCGAAGCCGAAGCCGAAGAACTCACCGCCGACTCCCTCGTCTCCACCCTCCTCGACGAACTCCCCGTCCCCTGAGCCCGCCGTCGCCCAAATCCTGAAATCTGAAATCTCAAATTTGAAATAACCCACCGCCCTTCTTCCTTCTTCCTTCTTACTTCTTACTTGGTTTACCCCCATGCTCCCCCGCGAAACACTCCGCAAAATCCGCCGCATCGAAATCCGCACCCGCCGCGCGGTGCAGGACGTCTTTGCGGGCCGCTACCATTCGGTCTTCAAGGGCCAGGGCATGGAATTCGAGGAAGTCCGCGAGTACCAGCCCGGCGACGACATCCGCGCGATCGACTGGAACGTCACCGCCCGCACCGGCACCCCCTTCGTGAAAAAATACCGCGAAGAGCGCGAACTGACCCTGATGCTCCTCGTCGACGTCTCCGCCTCCAACCGCTACGGCTCCGGTGCCATGACCAAGCGCGACCTGGCCGCCGAAGTCGCGGCCACGCTCGCCTTCTCGGCCATCGCCAACCAGGACCGCGTCGGACTGCTCCTCTTCGGCGACCGCGTCCAGAAATTCGTCAAGCCGGCCAAAGGCGTCCCCCACGTCCTGCGCGTCATCTCCGACGTCCTCGAAGCCCCGGCCGCGTCCCGCGCCACCGACCTCGCCCCGGCGCTCGATTACCTCAACCGCGTCATCCGCCGCCGCTGCGTCGCCTTCCTGCTCTCCGACTTCCAGGCTCCGCCGTGCGACCGCCTGCTGCGCGTCACCGCCCGCCGCCACGACCTCGTCAGCCTGGTCGTCGGCGACCCCCGCGAACGCGAACTCGCGCCCGCCGGCATCCTCGACCTCACCGACGCCGAAACCGGCCGCCGCGTCCTCGTCGACACCTCCTCCCCCGCCGTCCGCCGCGCCTACGCCGTCCGCCAGGCCGTCGCCCGCGCCGCCCTCCTCGACCGCCTCCGCACCGCCCGCAGCGACGCCATCGAACTCTGGACCGACCGCCCCTACGACCGCGAACTCGTCCGCTTCTTCCTCCGCCGCGAGGCCCGCAAATGAGAACGTTTTTCACGACAATTCCGACAACTCGGAACAACAATTCCGACAATTCCTTGTCCCCCTTTGTCCATTTTGTCTTCCCTTCCTCTTCCCCTCGTTCCCATTGTCAAAATTGTTTTTCAAAGTTGTCGTCATTGTCGTTTTTCCTTCTTTTTTCACTTTTCACTTTTCACTTTTCACTCGCCGCGCCCTCCCGGCGCCCCGCGCAGCCTTCCCCCGACGCGGCGCCCCTCCTCTCCGACGAACCCGCCCGCCTGACCGCCACCCTCTCCACCAACACCATCCGCATCGGCGACCCCATCGACCTGACCCTGACCGCCCTACACCGACCCGGCACCACCATCGACTTCCCCCTCGACGGTCTTGCGCACGGAAAAGACGTCATCGTCCGCGACACCGCCGCCCCCGAGACCCACCCCGCCGACGGCGGCCTCGAGCGCACCGTCCGCCACTGCACCCTGACCTCCCTCGTCGTCAGCAACCACGTCATCGCCGAGAACGCCCCCGTCCTCATCCACCTCCCCGACGGCACCACCGCCACCCAGTCCATGCCCTTCGCGGCCTTCGAGGTCGTCAGCTCCCTTGAGGAAGGCGAAACCGAGCTCCGCCCCATGGACATGACCCCGGCCCACTGGCCCGCCCCTCCCTCCCACTGGCTCCTCATCCTCCTCGGCGTCCTCGCCGTCCTCCTCCTCGCCGCGGCCGCCCTCTGGTACTTCGCGCGCCGCGTCACCGTCGTCCTCGCCAAACCGACGCCCCCGCCGCACGCCACCGCCCTGGCCGCCATCGCCGCCATGCGCGCCGAAGACTGGACAGGCGGCGACAGACAGGAACCCTTCTTCGTCCGCCTCTCCGCCATCGTCCGCACCTACGTCGAAGCCCGCTTCTCCATCCGCGCCCCCGAACGCACCACCGAAGAATTCATCCGCGACGCCGTGAAATCCCCCGACCTCACCCCCGCCCACCGCCGCCGCCTCGCCGACTTCCTCGAAACCAGCGACCTCGTCAAATTCGCCTGCCACCGCCCCGGCACCCCCGAACTCCTCACCGCCCTCGACTCCGCCGAAACCTTCGTCCGCGAAACCATCCCCGCCCCGTCCGCCCCCACCCCGTCCCGCGCGGCGCCGGACACGGCGCCATCCCCCTCCGAGAAAGGAGGCATCCCATGATCTCCCTCTCCCTTCTCTCCCAAACTAACCCACCGCCCACTTTTCACTTGTCACTTTTCACTTTTCACTCGTCGCCGGAGGCCCAGCCATGATTTCCTTCGCAAACCCCTGGCTTCTCCTCCTGCTTTTGCTCGTTCCCCCGGCGACGTACCTCCTCCACACCCCCCGCCGCCGCGCCACCCTCCACTTCTCCGACGCCACCCCCCTGGCGGCCCTTCCTACCACCCCGCGCCTCATCCTCCTCCGCTGGCTGCCGCCGACCCTGACCGCCCTTGCGCTCGTCCTCCTCGTACTGGCCGCCGCCCGTCCCCGCCGCGGCATCGCCGAATCCCGCGCCCGCACCGAAGGCGTGGACATCGTCCTGCTCGTCGACACCTCCACCTCCATGAACGCCGACGACCTCTCCACGCGCACCCAGCGCCTGACGCGCCTCGACGCCGCAAAGAAAGTCATCGCCCAATTCGTGCGCGACCGCACCGACGACCGCATCGGCCTGGTCGCCTTCGCGGCCATGCCCTACACCCTGGCCCCCCTCACCACCGACCACGAATGGCTCCTCCTCCAGATGGACCGCCTCCAGACCGGAATGCTCGAAGACGGCACTGCCATCGGCGACGCCATCGCCTCCGGCGTCAACCGCCTGCGCGACTCCGAAGCCAAGAGCAAAGTCCTCGTCCTGCTGACCGACGGCATCCACAACGCCGGCCAGCTCGCCCCGCGCGACGCCGCGCAGGCCGCCGCGGCCCTCGGCATCAAGATCTACTGCGTCGGCGCCGCCTCCGACCGCCCACAGCGCGGCGGCTTCTTCGGCCTCGCCCTGCCCGCGCCGGAGATCGACGAAGACACCCTCCGCTCCGTCGCCACCGCCACCGACGCCGCCTACTTCCGCGCCACCGACCTCGACTCCCTCGCCGCCACCTACGAAAAAATCGACGCCATGGAAAAAACCGAAATCGAACTCTCCTCCTACACCCGCCACGAAGACATCTTCGCCCTCCCGGCCCTCCTCGCCCTCCTCCTGCTGGCCTTGGAAGCCGTCCTCTCTGGCACCATCCTCGGGAGGCTCCCATGAACTGGGGCGCCCCGCACATCCTCTGGCTCCTCCTCGCCCTCCCCGTCTGGCTCTGGGCCGCCCACCGCCTCCTCCGCGCCCGCCGCCGCCGCCTCGCCACGTGGGTCGACGAAAAAAACGCCCCCTTCCTCCTTCCCGGACGCAACCCCGCCGCCGCCTCCCGCCGCATCTGGCTGCGCACCCTCGCCCTCGCCTGCCTCATCCTCGCCCTGGCGCGCCCCCAATGGGGCTTCCACTGGGAAGAAATCACCCGCCGCGGCCTCGACCTCCTCGTCGTCCTCGACACCTCCCGCTCCATGACCGCCGCCGACATCAAACCCTCGCGCCTCCAGCAGGCCAAATGGGGCATCCACGACCTCCTGCGCGCCCTGCGCGGCGACCGCGTCGGCCTCATCCCCTTCGCCGGCTCCAGCCTGCTCCAGTGCCCTCTCACCACCGACTACGCCGCCTTCGCCATGACCCTCGACGACCTCTACTGCGGCATCATCCCCCGCGGCGGAACCGCCATTGCGCAAGCCCTCCGCACCGCCATCGACTCCTTCCCCGACGACACCACCGCCGACCGCTGCATCCTCCTCGTCACCGACGGCGAAGACCACGAAGGCGACCCCCTGTCCCTCCTCCCCGAACTCAAGGAAAAAGGCATCCGCCTGTACGCCATCGGCATCGGCACCCTCGAAGGCGAAATGATTCCCGGTGACGCCTCCACCGGCTCCGCCTACTTCAAAGACCGCAAAGGCCAGATCGTCAAGACCACCCTCCACGAAGACATCCTCCAGCAGCTCGCCACCTCCACCGGCGGCGCCTACGTCCGATCCGCCGCCGGCGACACCGGCCTCGAGCGCGTCTTCCGCGAATCCATCGACAAGTTGAAACGCTCCGAAGCCGAATCCCGCACCGCCCGCATCAACGAAGAACGCTTCCAGTGGCCCCTCCTCCTCTCCCTCCTCCTCCTCC
>JAFYAC010000004.1 GCA_017540905.1 Kiritimatiellia bacterium
GCAAGGCCCCTGGTGGGGCGAGCCGTCCCCGGCGAGCCGGTGTGGAAGGGGGCAGGAGGTCTGGAAAACCGGCAAGAACGGCTCGGCGGGGACGCCTCGCCCCACCATGCGCCTCGCGCGGGAATATGCAAGCTTGGATTTAATCCGCCCCGTGCACAAACCGGAGATGCGCCCTGTCCGGTTGTCCGGACCTTTTTGCACCCAGTGAAAACCACCGCGGATTTTCCAACCATTGGAAAAAAGTTTCCAACCATTGGAAAAAAGTTTGGTTCTTCGGGAATTATAGTGGATGGGGAGGATGGCCGAGAGAGCGTGGAGAGATAGTTGGAGAATGGAGGGCGCGCGAGCATTTGCCCCCCTCCGAGAGGGGGGTGCCGCCCGAAGGAAGATGGTTTATGGATTGCGAGTGCGGAGCGGAAGGAAAGTGCGGCGGGGGGAGTACTGCGGGTGGCCGTCGATGCATGCTTTCGCATGGTCCATCCGCAGAGAGATTGATTCTTTTGTTGGCGCTGGGAAGGTGTGATTGCCGCGACGGCCGACCGCAGTACTCCCCCCGTCGCGGCCCCTGCCGCTTGTTTTTGCCATGCATCCGCCTTCCATTCATGGCCGCGCCACCCCCCTCTCGGAGGGGGGAGTGTCCTGTCGCCCTCCTTGTGCCTTGCATTCGTGGGATTCCAGAGGTGGTTCCACTATAATCCCCGAAGAACCAAAAGTTTTCCAATCATTGGAAAATCTCCCGTCCAGCCGCGAAGCCCCCTCCCCCCCTCCCGACCATGGTTGCAATTACGGAAAACATTGGCATTTTCACCGCATTCCACCCACATTCCCCCCCATGTACACTTTGCCCGCCGCCCCGCTTCCCCCTTGACGCGTCCCCCCTGGTTGGCCTATCAAATCGCCCCATGAAGAAATGCCTTTCCAGCCTCTTCGCCGCGCTCGCCGCGCTCGCCGTTGCCACCGTCCTCCACACCTCCGGCCTCGCCCGCTACTGGGAGTGGACCCTCTCCGACTGGCGCGCCCGCGTGATGGCCAAACCCGCCCCGACCACCGACCTCGTGAAGCTCGTCCTCGTGGACCAGGCCAGCCTCGACTGGGCCTCGGCCGAGCAGGGCCTCCCCTGGCCCTGGCCGCGCGAAATGTACGCCGCCATCGTCGATTACCTCACCCGCTGCGGCGCCCGCGCCGTCGCCCTCGACATCCTCTTCACCGAGCCCTCCTCCTACGGCCCCGAAGACGACGACGCCCTCGCCGCCGCCCTCGCCCGCAACGGCCACGCCGTCGCCGCCGTGTTCCCCGGAACCCAGCCCGGCCGCAACGACCGCTGGCCCGCCGCCGCCGAGCAGGCGAACCCGATGGACCTCGAAGGCGGCTTCGCGTCCCTCGACTCCCCTTCCGCCGTATTCCCGGTGGACGCCTTGGCGGCTTCGGCGGCTTGGCTGGCCAGCGTCCGCGACCGACCGGACGGCGACGGCGTGTTCCGCCGCTCCATTCCCATGCGCACCTTCGACGGTCGGCCCCTGCCATCCCTCGGAATGGCCTGCGCGCTCGCCGGGGAGAGTGGGCCGGCGACTGGCACAATCGTCGTACGCAGGGCCAAGCCCTGGCGCGAAGCACGCGCCCTCCTCCGCATCGGTTCCGGCTCCGCGCCGCTCGACGCCGACGGTTGCGCCCGCCTCCGCTTCCGCGGTCCCTCCGCCGTCCACGCCGCCTATTCCGCGGCGGCCGTCATCCAGTCGGAACTCTGCCTCCGCGAAGGCCTGGAGCCGCCCATCCCCGACGGCGAGGCGCTGTTCGGCGGCAAGTACGTCGTCGTCGGCTTCAGCGCGCCCGGCCTCAAGGACCTCCGCCGCACCCCCATGGGGGGCGACTCGCCCGGATGCGAACTCCACGCCACCCTCGTCGACAACTGGCTCTCCGGCGACTTCCTCCGCGATCCCCCCGCCGCCGCCGGATGGGCGTGGACCATTGTCCTCGCCATCTTCGCCGCGCTCGCGACCTCGGCCGCGCGCAACGGCCTTGAAAGCGCCGCCGTCTGGACGGTTTCCGGGCTGGCCCCCTTCGCGGCCGGGTTCGCCCTCTGGCGCTTCGCCGACCTCGAGTGGCCGATGGCGGTCCCCCTCGCGGCCGCCGTGTCCGCCCTCGGTATCGGCGCGATGCTCAACTACCTCGCCGAAGGCCGCCAGAAGCACTTCCTCAAGGGCGCCTTCCGCCGCTACCTCTCACCGGCCGTCGTCGAGCAGCTCATCCGCCATCCCGACCGCCTGCGCCTGGGCGGCGAGCGGCGCGAACTGACCATCTTCTTCTCCGACCTCCAGGGCTTCTCCTCCTTCTCCGAGCGCCTCTCCCCCGAGGACCTCACCCACCTGCTCAACGACTACCTCACCGACATGACCGACATCATTCTCGAAGAAGGCGGTACCCTCGACAAGTACGAAGGCGACGCCATCATCGCCTTCTGGGGCGCCCCCATCGAGCAGCCCGACCACGCCGCGCGCGCCGTCCGCGCCGCCGTCCGCTGCCAGCGCCGCCTCGCCGGGCGCCGCGACGAATGGGCGCAGCGCTACGGCGCCGTCCTCAAGATGCGCGTCGGCATCAACACCGGCCCCGTCGTCGTCGGCAACATGGGCTCCAACCAGCGCTTCGACTACACCATCCTCGGCGACGCCGCCAACCTCGCCTCCCGCCTCGAAGGCGCGAACAAGGCCCTCGGCACCTACCTCATGATATCCGAAACCGCCTGGACCGCCACCGGCGGCGCCTTTCCCGGACGCGAACTCGGCGCCCTGCGCGTCGTCGGGCGCCACACCCCCGTGCGCGTGTGGGAAGCCACCGGCCTCCCCGGCGAGCCCCCGCCCCCCGACGCGGCCCCCTACGAAGCCGCGCTCGCCCTCGCCCGCGCCGGCGACTGGCCCGCCGCCGCCGCCGCATTCGCCGCCCTCGCCCCCGAGCCCGCCGCGCAGCACCACGCCGACCGCTGCGCCGCCCTGGCCGCGGAACACGCCGCGCCCGGCGCTTGGGACGCCATCTGGAACCTCACGCAGAAATGATGCCATGAAAACAACTCCCGGCGGCCTCCGCGGCTCCTTCCCCGTCCCCACCACCGACCCCGTATCCGGGGCCACCATCTCCCTCCTCGTCGAATCCGCCGACGGCTCCAGCCAAATCCTCCTCGACGCCGGCACCGGCGTGCTCAACCTCCTTCCCCGCCTGCGCCCCGGCGCCCTCCTCGCGCTGACCCACTTCCACCTCGACCACCTCCTCGGCCTCCCGTTGCTCGTCCCCAGCGGCCTTTCCGGCATCCTCACCGCCCGCCCCGACGCCGCAACCATCCTCTCCCGCATCTACTCCCCGCCCGTCTGGCCCGTCCCCGCCTTCAACGCCCCCTTCGCCCTCGCCGCACCCGGCAAACCGCACGTCCACGGCGCCCTCACCGTCGCGTTCCACCCCGTCGCCCACCCCGACGGATGCCACGCCATCCGCATCGACGAACCCGCCACCGGCGAAAGCCTCGTCCTGGCGACCGACATCGAATGGTCCCTCATGCCCCCCGCCGCCCGCGCCGCGTTCGCCGGCTTCGCGCACGGCGCCACCGACCTCTGGTTCGACTGCCATTTTTTCCCCTCCGAACTCCCTTCCCACCGTGGCTGGGGGCACAGCAGTTGGGAGGAGGCCGTGGACGCCGCCCGCCTGGCCTCCGCCAAATCCGTCCACCCCCTCCATTATTCCCCCCGCGCCACCGAAGCGGAAACCGGGGACCTCCGTGCCCGGTTCGCCGCCCCCACCCGACCTCCCGTCACCCCCTCGCGACCGTAATCGCCATCACGTCGGCCGCCCCGGCCTTACGCAGCGCCTTCGCGCACTCGTTGAGCGTCGCCCCCGTCGTCATCACGTCGTCCACCAGGATGATTTTCCTGCCCGCCACGAACCGCTTGAACGGCACCGCAAACACCCCTTGAACGTTGCGCGCCCGCTGGGCCGCCGTCAGGTGCGTCTGCGTCCCCGTCTTCCGCACCCGCCACAGCCAGCCGCGGCGCACGGGAATCCCCGCGATCTTCGAGAGCACGCCCGCGACCAGCGAAGCCTGGTTGTAGGTCCGCTCCCAGCGCCTGGTCAGGTGCAGCGGCACCGGCACGATGGCATCCGCCCCGCCCGCGCCCTCCGGGCAGGTCGGCCACAGCGCCTCCAGCCAGCGCGCGATTTCCGGCAGCGCCCAGAACCCCGCATGGTACTTGAGGTTCCGGATGCACGGCCGCACCGGCCCCGCATAGCGCACCGCCGACCGGGCCCACGAAAACGCCGGACCGTTCTTCCTGCACCACGCGCACACGTACTTCCCCGGAACCTCCCCCGCGACCGGGTCCCCGCAGATGCTGCAGAACGGCAGCTGCACCACCCGCACCCGCATCTGGCAGTCCGCGCACAGCGCCCCGTCGCCCACGCCGCGGGCCGGTCGGCCGCAGTCCGCGCACGTCCGCGGATAGACCAGGTCCGCCAGGGTCCGCAGCGGATTCATGCCTTCGCGGCGGCGTTGTCCGCGGCGGCCCCGCTGGCCTCGCCCGCGCGGCGCGGCTCCCCGTCCGGGAATTCGACCTCGACCGCTTCCGCCCCGAACCCCTTCGCCAGCATCTCCAGCGTCTGCCGCGCCGACGTGCGGACCTCGCCCCCCAGGCGCCGCGCCAGCGTGTCGGCCAACCCTTCCGCCTGCGACCGCGCCTCGTCCATGAGCCGGTTGCGGTCCTCCTCGCGGAACCCGCCCGGCAGCAGCTTGTTCACCACGTCCGGCAGGATGATCGGCAGCAGCTTCTCGTCCTGCTCGTCGTAGAACGTGATGTTCCGCACGTTCACGGCGTACGCGCACCGCGGCATCCGGATCTTGTACCGCCCCGGCCCCGCCTCCTCCACCGCGAAGTCCGGATCCCGCAAATCGTACTGGAAATCGATGTCGAACTCGAAAATCATCGCCATCTTCCGCGACGTCACCAGCCATTCCAGGTAGCGTTTGCCCACGTTTCCCAGCGAGTGGTCCCGGGCCGTCACGATTTCCTTCGTCACCGCCTTGAACACCGACAGCACGCCGATGCTCCTCAGCTCCTCGATGGACGCCGTCGCCCTGACCTCCATCGCGCTTTTCTTCCCGCCTCCCCGCCTCCACTTCCACAACAGCACCACCAGCCCCGCGCAAACCAACCCCCATACAAAATTCGTCACGATCTGTTGCATCATGCCCCCACTATACCCCGCCCCCACCCCGCCCCGCAAGCCGCGATCTGCCCAAGTACCCCTTCCCAGCGGCGGTCGGACGTCCTCGGACGTCCCCGGACCCGGCTCGGGATTTGACGTTTCGCGCGGCGGTGGTATCTTGTCGGGAAGCCAAGCGAATAAAACAGGTACCACCATGAATCCACTCTACCCCCAAGATCCCGAAACCGAAACCGAAGCCGAAGCCGACGTTCCCGGCGCCATCCCCGACGACGATCTCCGGGAAGACCCGGTTGCCGCTGAATCGGACGCGGAAAGCGCCATCCCGGAAGAAGCCGCCCCGGCCGAGGCCGCCGGCGAGGACGACGGGGAGCCGAACGACGCCCCCTCCCCGGAGGACGTGCTCAAGGACCGCCTGCTCCGCCTCCAGGCCGACTTCGACAACTACCGCAAGCGCATCGACCGCGAGCGCAAGGACTGGGCCGTCTTTGCCAACGAAAAGCTCCTGAAGGACCTGCTCCCCGCGCTGGACAACTTCGACCTCGGCCTGGCCAACGGCGAAAAGGCCGGCGCCCCCGCCGCCCTTCTCGAAGGCCTCCGCCTGGTCCAGGGCCAGTTCGAGTCCGCCCTCGCCAAGTCGGACATCACCCCCATCGACGCCGGCGGCCTGCCCTTCGATCCCAATCTCCACGAAGCCATCACCCACATGCCTTCCGCGACCGTCCCCGAGGGAACCGTCATCGCCCAGACCCGCCGCGGCTGGAAGATGGGCGACAAGCTGCTCCGCGCCGCCCAGGTCGTCGTCTCCTCCGGCGAGCCGGCCTGATTCCCTTTCCCCATCCTCTCCCCGCTTTCCCCCGCTTCCCGCGGCACCGCGCGGCGCACACCCCTGAATTTTTCAAGTGCGCTCCGCGCCGAACTCGGCTATAAGATTCCACCCAAAGGAGTCGGCGATGAAAACCATCCACTTTCTTCTCGGTTTGTTTCTGTATCTGGCCCTCGTGGCGCTCGGCCTCGGGTTGATCCTGGCCCACCAGTTCCCCGCGTCCGCGCACACGGCGCTGGACTGGACGTGCGGCCTCGCCCGCTGGCAGCACGTGCTGCTCGGCGCCGGACTGCTCCTCTGGCTCGCGCTCTACTTCGTCACCGGCCTCCCGCGCCGCCGCCCGCAGTTCATCCGCTTCGAGAACGAGACCGGCAGCATCAACGTCAGCACCGACGCCGTCCGCAAGTACATCGACGGCATCCGCTCCGACTTCGCCGCCCTCGCCTGGCTCAAGTCCGCCCTCCGCGTCCGCCGCGGCGCGCTCGAAGTCGGCATCGTCGTCGGCGTCAAGTCCGGCACCCAGATTCCCGAACTCTGCCGCATGATCCAGAAGCGCGTCGGCGAAGTCCTCGCCGAGCACCTCGGCACCTGCGACCTCGCCGGCATCGGCGTCGAAGTCAACGAAATCCGCCCGCGCAACGCCGCGGCCGACTGACCGCCCCGGAGGCTCCGTGATGGACTGGGACCGCTTTGCCGAAAGCCACCTCGACGTGGCCAACGAAGTCTTCACCCGCCTGCGCCCCGCCGTCGAGGCCGTCGCGGAGCGCATGGCCGACCGCCTACGCGCCGGCGCCAAGATCCTCGCCTGCGGCAACGGCGGCAGCGCGGCCGACGCCCAGCACTTCGCGGCCGAGCTGGTGAACCGCTTCCTCCTCGAGCGCCGCCCCTACGCCGCGCTCGCCCTCACCACCGACTCCTCCGTCCTGACCTCCATCGCCAACGACTACCGCTACGACGAAGTCTTCTCCAAGCAGGTCGAAGCCCTCGGCCGCCCCGGCGACATCCTCCTCGCCATTTCCACCAGCGGCAACGCCCCGAACGTGTGCCTCGCCGCTGAAGCCGCGAAGAAGGCCGGCGTATGGAGCGTCGCCCTCACCGGCGGCGCCGGCGGCCGCCTCGCCGCCCTCGCCGACAAAACCCTCCGCGTCGCCTCCACCACCGTGACCGCCCGCATCCAGGAGGGCCACGAAATGATGATCCACGCCATCTGCCAGCTCGTCGAGGAGCGCCTCGCCTCCTCCAACGCCTGACCCAAGGAGCCCTCCCATGACCGAACCCTCCGCCCCCGCCCCCGCCCCCTCCGTCGTCGTCGTCGGCTCCATCGCCTTCGACACCGTCGAGACCCCGAAAGGCCGCCGCGAAAAACTCCAGGGCGGCTCCGCCAGCTATTCCGCCATCGCCTCCGCCCTCTTCGCGCCCACCGGACTCGTCGGCGTCGTCGGCGACGACTTCCCCGACGCCTACACCGCCGCCTACGCCCGCGCCGGCATCGACCTCGCCGGCCTCGCGCGCGCCCCGGGCAAGACCTTCCACTGGGACGGCACCTACTCCGCCGACATGAACTCCCGCCGCACCAACTGCACCGAACTCAACGTCTTCGCCGACTTCTCCCCCGACCTCCCCGACTCCTACCGCACGGCCCCCTTCCTCTGCCTCGGCAACATCGCCCCGTCCCTCCAGGCGCGCGTCCTCGACCAGATGTCCTCCCGGCCCTTCACCATGCTCGACACCATGGAACTGTGGATCGACACCGCCCGCGCCGAACTCCTCGACGTCGTCAACCGCGTCGACCTCCTCACCGTCAACGAACACGAAGCCCGCGCCCTGACCGGCAAGACCTCCCTCCTCGAAGCCGCCCGGGCCATCCTGCGCCTCGGCCCCGCCTGGGCGCTGGTCAAAAAGGGCGAACACGGGGCCTTCCTGATGGGCCGCGACGGCGGCGACCCCGTACTCGTCCCCGCCTGGCCCCTCGAAGACGTCACCGACCCCACCGGCGCCGGCGACACCTTCGCGGGCGCCCTCATCGGCTCCCTGGCCTCCGGCGGCGCCGTGGACCGCGAAGCCTTCCGCCGCGCCCTGCTCCGCGCCACCGTCGCCTCCTCCTGCACCTGCTCCGCCTTCGGCCTCGAAGGCCTCTCCGCCCTCACCCGCGCCGACCTCGACGCCCGCTCCGCCCGCTTCCGCTCCATGCTCCCCTAGTGCACCGTAAAGCTCATTCTTTCACATCTCTTTTGGGTAGGGCGGCGAGTCCCTTCGCCGCCGGGTGTCTGTCAAGCGCATGGACAGCTTCCCATTTGCCTTCTTTCCACGTACCTTTCGCACGGCGGGCAGGGGACTGCCCGCCCTACCCGGGCCCTGCAAAGACGAATGTTTTGACTTTGCGCTGTACTCGGGCGGTTCAAGGAACAGAGAGGCTGCTGTCGATTGTGTCGCCCACCATGAACGATCTTCTCCATAGCGGACGCGCAGATGCGCGTCCCTCCCGGTGCGTTCTCCACGGGGAGGGTCGCGCTTCCGCGCGACCATGCGGCTGGAAAGCCTCCGAAAAGCCACAGCATCTCCGCCTGCCCCCATCCACCATCCCGTCCACCCCCCTCCCCATGCCCCTCCCGTCCTTTGCGCCCTTTGTGTCCTTTGTGGCTGAAACATGACCCCCATGCCTTCCCCCCCCCTCCGCATCCTCTTCGTCAACCGCATGGCCTGCCTCGAACGCGGCGGCGGCGAAACCTTCGACCTCGAAATCTCCCGCTGCCTCGCCTCCATGGGCGTCCAAATCACTTACCTCTCCGGCGCCCCCCTCTTCTCCGCGCCGCCCCTTCCCCTCCCCGACGCCACCTGCCTGCACACCCCCTGGCTCCGCCGCTTCCCCTGGGACAAAGTCCGCGGCGGCTGGCGCGTCCGCCAGGCCGAATTCGACTGGTTCCAACGGCGCGCCGCCCGCTGGATCGCCCGCCGTCCCGGCTGCTGGGACGTCATCCAGATCTGCGAACTCCCCGAACTCGTCTGCCACCTCAAGCGCGCCGCCTATCCCACCCCCCTCGTCATGCGCCTCACCGCGCCCAACTACTACGACCCGCACGGCGGCGTCGAAAAGGCCGACGCCCTCATTGCCAGCGGCACCAGCATCCAGAAAATGCGCGCCAACGGCCTGACCCGCGTCCACGACATCCCCAACGCCGTCGATCCCGACCTCTTCAAGCCCCAACCCTCCGCCTTCCGCGCCGACCGCGCCATCCCGCCCACCGACACCGTCGCCGTCTACGCCGCCCGCTTCCAGGCCTTCAAGAACCACGACATGCTCCTGCGCGCCTTCGCCCTCCACCTGCGCGACTGCCCCGCCTCGCGGCTCGTCCTGGCGGGCGACGGCCCCCTGCGCCCCCGCTGCGAAGCCCTGGCCGCCGAACTCGGCATTGCGCCGCGCGTCCACTTCCTCGGCGCCGTCCCCTATCCCGAGCTCCCGGCCATACTCGCCGCCGCCGACCTGGCCGTCGTCTCCAGCGACTACGAATCCTTCTGCTTCTTCGCCATCGAAGCCATGGCCACGGCCCTCCCCGTCCTGACGACCGACTGCGGCTGGGTTCCCCGCCTCGTCGCCGACGGCGCCGGCCTCGTCACCCCCGTCTCCGACCCCGCCCCCTTCGCCGCCGCCTGGACCCGCCTCGCCACCGACGCCCCCCTCCGCCAACGCCTCGGCGCCACCGCCCGATCCCTCGTCCTCTCCCGCCACACCTGGACCTCCTCCGCCCAGAAACTCCTCGCCCTCTACCAATCCCTCCTCCCCCGCTGAGCCCTTTTTTTCCCCCCCCCGGTTCCGCACCCCCGCCAACCGCAAGTTTTCCAATGATTGGAAAATATTTTTCCAATGGTTGGAAAACTTTTGCCGCGCCCACTGGGGGCGCGGGAGCCCCACCCGCGGGTCTTCCCCCATGCAAAACCCTTCAGAAAAGTCCACTTTTTCCATAATCTCACGCCAGCCCCCACCTCACCCGCCTCCCGCAACACTTCAGGAAAAACTTCCGCGTCACTTCCGGGGGTGCGGCATCCTGCCGCGCCCTTGCGCTGGACGGACGCGGTGCCCGTCCCAAAAGAATCCATCCGCTTCCCTTTCTCTCCCCTCCCGCACGGCCAATCCCCTCCCATTTCCTCCTGACAAACGTTTGCCGGGTGTTTCCGTCGCGCGAAGAAGAATCCTTGTTCTCGATTGGCGGACCGCCTGCGCCCCGGCATTGGGGATGGAGCGGCGGATGCCGCCTACGGTTCCGTCCTGGCGTAAAAGCGGATGCGCCGGCCGCCCGTCTCGGGGTGCAGGAAGCCGGCGCGGACAAGGCCGGCACACCAGTTGATGATGGTCCGGTTCGTCACGCCCAAGGGCTTGGCAAGGTCCACCGGGGCGAAGCGGCGGATGCCTCCCGCCTCCAGGTGCGCGAGAAACGCCCGCTCGCGTTTCCCCAGGTGCGAGAGGGCGACGGCCCGGCGTTCCCCGTCCGAGGCCTCCGCGATGCGCAACGCCCCCGCCGCGTGGAGTTCCATCATGCGCGCGAAGTAGGCGAACCAGATTTCCGGGTGGGGGGGATTGTCGCGCCCGTCGTAGTAGAGCGCGGGGAGGCCCATCTGGAGGGAGCGGTAGTATTCGTCGGCGTCGTAGGCGAAGTATTCTTCCAGCGAGCCGATGCCCCCGAAACCATAGCCGTTCGCGCCGAGCACGAAATCGGAGAGCAGCCGCGCGGTCCGTCCGTTGCCGTCCTCGAAGGGGTGGATGGTCGCGATCTGGTAGTGCACGACGGCCGCCTTGATGACCGGATGGTCGTCGGATTCCGCCACGTAGGCGGCCAGTTCGTCCACGAGCCCTTCCACGTCCTTCGCTTCCGGGGGGATGTATTCCACCTGCCGTGTCGCGTCGTCGTAGACCGCGAAAAGGACTCCCGGGGGCATGGGGCCGCGGAACCCGCGTTTTTCCGCGCTCTCCCCCCGCACAACGATGCGTTGCGTCTCCAGGACCAGCCGTTTGGAAAACGGCCGTCCCTCCGCCACGGCCTTCTCCAGGAATCCCAGGGCATCGAAATAATTGCGGATTTCCTGCTCGGGTTTGAGGTAATGCCGGCGCGAGGACTCGACCGCCGCGTCCGCCTGGACCTCGTCCAGCGGGTTTCCCTCGATTTTGTTCGAGGCGTAGGAACTCTTTTTCTTCGAACTTTTCCGCAACTTGCCAGCCATGGAGGGAGGCAAGCGGATTCCCCCGAACTGGCCCCTTGCCCGCTCGATGGCCAGCAGGCGGGCGAGGATTTCGTTGTTCAAGACGGATTTGATCATGTCGGTATCCTACACCTTCCGACGGGAAATTTCACTATGATTTCCCTATTGTTTCACTATGTGTCGCAGCCCTGGGCATGGCGGGGGATATTCGTGCGGTAGAAGGCACGGAATTCGATGTCGAAAACACGACTTCATGCACGAAATCCACTCTTCAAAACAGATTCTTTTTCACGGAAATCAATCGCAAGGAGAACAAGAAACCGGCAACGCCCCCCCCGCTACCGCCCCCACGTACCCTCCTCCCCTACGCCCCGCGCCCCGGTTCAGTCCACGAACACCTCGTCGAAGCCTGCCGCGTCCAGGCGCGCAAGGCACGCCGCCAACTCCCCGAGCGGCACATCCGCGTCCACCCGCAGCTCCACCGGAGCGCGCTCCCCGTCCAGCACCTCCTCCAGCGACGACGCGACCGCCAGCACCGTCTCGTTCTCCGCCAGCCCCCATCCCCTCGCGGCCAGCTCCGACGGCGCGAACGTCCGCAATTCGCCCGAAAGCCCCCCCTCCCGCGACAGCCGCAGGGCCCAGTACGGCGTTCCCGGCCGCAGATGCACATCGGGCGACCGCACCGTCAGGACCCCCTCCGAATGCGGACGGAGGGAGTGCACCACCCCGCGCCGGATGGGCAGCACCCCCTCCGGCGTCCGGAAAAAATACCCGCCGTAATGCCGCATCAGCGCGCTGTACGGCATCGCCGCGTCCACCTCCGCCTCCGGGCCCGCCGCCAGCGGCACCACGAACACCTCCCGCCCGCCCGTCCACGGCAGGTCAGACCGCTTCCGCAGCGCGCGAGCCGAAGGCGAATCCCCCAGCCGCGTTCCGAACTCGTTCCGCCCGTCCGTCCAGAACCACAGCCACGCGTCCTCCCCGCCCACCTCCGGCCGCTCCACCCAGAGGTCGTACCACGCCAGCATCGCCGCATGCCGCCAACTGCGCACCGCCGGGAGCGGCTCCTGTCCCGACCACAACCGCTGCCCCGCCCGCGGCGTCTGCCCGTCCCACGCCATGAACACCCAGAGCGCGACCGCCGCCGGCGCCAGCAGCAGCTTCCAGCCCAGCCGCCACCGCCGTCCGTCCAGCCACGCCGTCCACGCCGCCGTCAACACCCCCGCCAACGCCACCGTGGCCATCAGCACCCCCTCGTCGGCCACGCTCGAAGTATGCCACACGTCCCTCCCTCCCATCACGGTGCCCACAATCCACAGCGCCCCGCAAGCCACCCCATACGGCGCGAAAAACCACATCGACCGGAGCGTCCTCTTCCCCCAGCCCGCCCCGTCCGGCGACTTCTTTCGCTCCGCCGCCAACCACAGCGTCAGCAGCCACGACGCCACGATCAGATACACCACCCCCACCAACGCCACCGACGCATACATCGCCCCGCCGCCCTCATCCGTCCCCCCTTGAAGGAACGGCATCCACTCCGCGTGCGGACCCGCCTCCGCCGGAATCCACCCCGGACCCGGCCAAATCCCGGCCCGCCCGGCCCGTCCGGCTACCCAAGCCACCCCCATCAACAGTACAAGCGCCGCCAGCCCCCCGACCACCCCCAGCTTCACCAACCCGACCGCCCGCCGCACCACCCCCGTCTCCTTCCGTTTTCCCGTCGCATTCATGGCCCCATCCTGCCCATTCACCCGCCCCCTGTCAATTCCCGCCCGCTCTCCGATTCAGCCCACGACCACCTTGTCACCCACCGCCGCGGACGCGCGGAAGCGCGTCCCTCCCCGCGGAGAGCGAAAGAATCGCACTCCCGCGCAAGCATGTGCTTGGGGTGTTCCGTTCTCCCGGGAGGGGCTGTCGGGCATCTTGCGCATTCATGGGGGGATGATGGGATGAAATCAGGAAAAATGCGTGATTTTTCCATAATCTCGCGTAAGGGTTTGCGCGGCATGCGGCGAGGAGGTGCGAGTGGACGCTTGGACGTTCTTTCCTGGGCGTCCGCTACGGGGAATGGCCGGAAAATCAATCCTCGACGGGTCCGAGGGCGGCGATGCGGGACATGACCAGGGCGGCGGCGGCTTCGTATGCGCCTTTTTCCGGCATGGCCGCCTGGATTTCCTCCGGCGTGATGGCTTCGCCGACGCGCACGCTGATGCGGGAACGGCGGAGGCGGCCGGAACCCTTCGGCATCGCCTCGTAGGTCCCGAAAATCCGCGCCGGAACCACCGGTGCGCCGCTCTTGGCGATCAGGAAACCGATGCCGCCCTTCGCCTGCTTGATCTGCCCGTCCGGCGAGCGCGTCCCTTCGGGGAAGAGCGCGACGAGGTCCCCGCCCTTGAGCGAGGAAATCGCCGTGCGCAGCGCCGCCAGGTCGCCGCGCGTGCGGTCCAGGGCGATCAGCCCCACGCGCGGGAAGAACCAGCGTGCGAAGGGATTGGAGTACAGCGTGTCCCTCGCCATGAAGCGCACGTTGCGGTTGGGCGACACCATGGCCAGCACCGGCGGATCGAGGAAGCTGCAGTGGTTCGCCGCCAGCACGACGGGCCCTTTCCACGGGATGTTTCCGGTCCCGCGGATTTCAATCCGGTAGACCCAGCGCAGGAACCACCAGACCAGGCGCCTGGCCGTCCAGTACAGGGCGGGTGAAAAGCGTGGCTCGCTCATGGCGGAGGCGGCATGGCCGCCGCTCAGACCACTCCCGCGGCCTTGAGGTCGCCGACGATGGTGTCCACGACTTGCTCGATGGTCATGCCGGTGCTGTTGATGATCTTGGCGCCGAGGGCGATCTGCAAGGGGGAGGTGGCGCGGTTGGAATCCTTCTGGTCGCGCGCCTTGAGGGCGTCGAGGACCTTGGTGACGTCGCTGTTGCCTTCGCGCTGGGCGAGTTCGGCGTGGCGCCGCCGGGCGCGCTCGGCCGGGTCGGCGTCGAGGTAGTACTTGAAGGGCGAGTCGGGGAACACGACGGTCCCGATGTCGCGCCCTTCCATGACGAGGTTGCCGAACTTGGTCATCTGTCGCAGCTTGTCCACGATGAACACGCGCACCGGCTGCTGGGCCGCGATGTCGGCGACGTGCGCGCGGACGGCTTCGCCGCGGATTTCCATTCCGGGGTCTTCGCCGTCGATGAGGTAGCCGACGGCTTCGCCGTTGCAGGTCAGCTCGAATTTCATCCGGATGAGGAGATTGGTGACGGACTGCGTGTCCTTGGGATCGATGCCTTCCCTGAGGCATTTCCACGTCACGCCGCGGTACAGCGCGCCGGAATCGACGTAAATCCACCCCACGGCGGCGGCGGTGCGGCGGGAGACGGTGGACTTGCCGGAGGCGGACGGACCGTCCACGGCGACGACGAGGGTGTTTTGCTTATTCAACGTTGACTCCTAATTGTTGCAGTTGGTTCCAGAACTCGGGGTATGAAGTGTCCACGCACGCAACGTTCCCGATGACCGCCGGCGCGTCCGAAAAAATCGCAAGGATGGCCATGCTCATGGCCACCCGGTGGTCCCCGTGGGTGCGGACCGCCCGTGTCGGCGAAATCCGCGACGGCCCCTCGATGACCAGCCCGTCCTCCAGCTCCCGCACGCACACGCCGAAGCTCGACAGGTTGTCGGCCATCACCGCGATGCGGTCGGATTCCTTGACGCGCAGCTCCGAGGCATCGCGGATCGCGGTACGCCCGGTCGCCAGCGCCCCCAGCACCGCGACGAGCGGCAGCTCATCGATGAGGTTCGGGATTTCCTCCCCGCGCACCTCGGTGCCCTTCAGCGCCGCGCCCCGCACCGTCACGTTCCCGTACACCTCGGGGTCGGCCGCGAGCGACGTGCGCTCCACTTCCACCTCCGCCCCCATGCGCCGCAGCACGTCCAGCAGCGCCGTGCGCCGCCGGTTGAGCCCAATGCCCTCCGCCCGCAACTCGCATCCCGGGATGGCCGCCGCCGCCGCCAGCCAGTAGGCCGCCGACGAGAAATCGCCCGGCACCACGTACGGCCGCGCCAGGAACTTCGGCCCCTTCGGCCCGTAGCCCTGCACCGAAATGTTCTGCCCGTCCACCTTCAGCGGCGCCCCCACGGCCCGCAACATCCGTTCCGTGTGGTCGCGGGTCGGGACCGGCTCGACAACCGTCGTGGTCCCCTCCGCGTAGAGTCCCGCGAGGATGCAGCAGCTCTTCACCTGCGCGCTGTTGACCGGCAGGCAGTACTCGATCCCGTGCAGCGCCCCGCCCCGGATCGTCATCGGCGCCGTGCCCGCCTCCGTCAAATCGATCTTCGCCCCCATCCGCTCCAGCGGCTCCCGGATTCTCCCCATCGGACGCCCGTTCAGCGACTCGTCCCCCGTCAGCGTCACCGTGATCGGCGACCCCGCGCAAAGCCCCGCCAGGAGCCGCATCCCCGTCCCCGAGTTCCCCACGTCCAGCGGCCCCGCCGGTTCGAGCATCTTCCCGCCCGTCCCCTGCACGTTGAGCACCCCGTCCTCCTCGAACCAGGAGCGCGCCCCGAAGGCCTCCATCGCCTTGAGCGTGTTCAGGCAGTCCTCCGCCTGGAGGAAGCCGTGGATGGTGCTCACCCCCGACGATATGCCCGCCAACAGCGCCGTGCGGTGCGAGATGCTCTTGTCGCCGGGCACCCGCACCACGCCGCCGGTGAAGCCGCCGGGATGGACGATTTTGCTCTGTGTCTGGATCATGTTGGACCTGCTGCGGGTTTCCTGGTCCCCCCGCCGGGGGCCGATTGGCCCTCCAGCAAGGCGGCACGGGCCGACCTGGCCCGCTCCAGGAAGCGGGTCCAGGAGACCGAGTCTCCCGATTGGATGTCCCTGTATAGCGCATCCAGCTCGTCTTTGAAAGCCCGCAATTCGGTTTCGATGGCCTCGCGGTTCGTGGCGAGGATGTCCCGCCACATCTGGATCGACCCCGCCGCCAGCCGCGTCGAGTCGCAAAACCCCGGCCCGCAGAACATACCGACCTCGCCCGCCCGGTTCCGCCCGATTGTCCCCGCCAGCGCCGCCGACACCAAGTGCGGAAGGTGGCTCGTCCTCGCCAGCAGCCGGTCATGGTCCTCCGGCGCCATCCGCACCGTGGCCGACCCCGCCGCCCGCCACAGCGCCTCCACCCGGCGCACCGCTTCCTCCGGAACCCCCTCCACCGGCGTCACCACCGTGCGCCGCCCCATGAACAAATCCGCCCGCGCCGCCCCGCCCCCCTGCTTCTCCGACCCCGCCACCGGATGGCTCCCCACCAGCCACATCCCCGGATGCCGCTCCGCCGCCCGGCGGCAGAACACCCCCTTCGTGCTCCCCATGTCCGTGACCACCGCCCCCTCCTCCAGCGACCCCGCGATGGCGTCCGCGAACTCCAGGTTCGCCAGCACCGGCGCCGCCAGCACCACCATCGACGCCCCGGCCACCGCCTCCGCCGGCGATGCCGCCACGGCATCCACCGCCCCCCGCTCCAGCGCCGTGCGCGCATTGGCCGGCGAGTGGTTGTACCCGACCACCCGCACCCCCAGCCCCTTCAGCGCCAGCGCCAGCGACGTCCCCATCAGCCCCAGCCCCAGAATGGCCACGCTCTTCTCTTGGAATTCACTCATTGCCGGATTTCTCCGTGTGGGGCGCGGCTGCGGCCGCGCCAGACGATTGCAATCGATTGCAGTCGCGTGCAGTCGATTGCAACCGAAACGACCGTTCCTCACGCCAGCGACCGCCCCACCGCCCGCGCCACCTTCTCCACCCCTTCCATCATCTCCTTGAAATGCCTGGGCGTCAGCGACTGCCCTCCGTCAGACACCGCCTGCGCCGGCTCCGGGTGGACCTCCACGATCAGCCCGTCCGCCCCGGCGGCGACCGCTGCCAGCGCCATCGGCGCCACCAAATCCCAGTGCCCCACCCCGTGGCTCGGATCCACCACCACGGGCAGGTGGCTCTCCCGCTTCAGCACCGGCACCGCGCTCAAGTCCAGCGTGTTGCGCGTGAACTTCTCGAACGTCCGGATGCCGCGCTCGCACAAAATCACCTGTTCGTTCCCCGCGTTCAGCACGTATTCCGCACTCATCAGCAGCTCCTCCAGCGTGTTCGCGAGCCCCCGCTTGAGCATCACCGGCTTTTTGCACTGCCCCAGCGCCTTGAGCAGCGCGAAATTCTGCATGTTGCGGGCCCCCACCTGGATGAGGTCCACGAACTCCGAGAACATCTCCACGTCCCGGGCGTCCATCACCTCCGTCACGATGGGCAGCCCCACGACCGACCGCTGCTCCGCCAGGTACTTCAGCCCCTCCACCCCGAGCCCCTGGAACGAATACGGCGACGTCCGTGGCTTGAACGCCCCCCCGCGCAGCATCCGCGCTCCCGCCTCCTTGAGGTACGCCCCCAGGGACAGCAGCATCTCGCGCGACTCCACCGCGCACGGCCCGGCCATGACCACCACCCCGCTTCCGCCGATTTCCAGCCCCCGGTCCCCTCCCCTCACCGGCGGAATCGAAACCACCGTCCGCTCCCCCCTGAACGCCATGCTGGCGCGCTTGTACGGCTTGCCGACCGGCATCACGTCCTCCACCCCGGGCAGCATGCGGAACGCGCCGGGGTCCGCCTTGGACACGTCCCCGATCAACCCGATGACGGTCTTGCTCTCGCCGCGGAACACGTGCGCCTTCAGCCCGTACGAGGCAATCTTCTCCTCCACCGCCGCGATCCTGTCCTCGCCGGTCCGTTCTTTCATCACGATGATCATACGTCAAACTCCATTCCGCCGGCATCCCCGGCCAAACACCCGCGCACAATACCCTCCCCCCCGCCTCCCCGCAATTCAAATTGCACCCTCCAGCGGGAATCGCCCGCGCCCCCGGCACGTGCCGGTTCCCGCCGGCCGGAATCCGGGCTTGACGGCTAACGATCGTTAGCCTATACGCTTGGGCCATGGCAACACGCCCGCACCGTGCGGGACAGGAAAGGCGGCTATGGATGGACATCCGGCTTGAAGAACCGCGCGACTGGCGCGCGGCGGAAGAACTGACGCGGGAAGCGTTCTGGAACGTCTACCGCCCGGGCTGCACCGAGCATTACGTCCTCCACCGCTACCGGAGCGATCCCGCCTTCATCCCCGGACTCGACTTCGTGATGGAGGACAGGGACGGCCGCCTCGCCGGCCACGTGATGTTCTCCAGGGCCGAACTGCTCCTTGGCGACGGCTCCAAGTTCCCCATGTGGACCTTCGGCCCCATCGGCATCCGCCCCGACCTCAAACGGCGGGGACTGGGGCTCCGCCTGCTCCTGCACGCCCTGGACGCGGCCCGGACCCTGGGCGTCGGGGCGCTTTGCATGGAAGGCAACATCGCCTTCTACCGCCATGCCGGGTTCGGCCTCGCGAGCCGGATTGGCCTCCACTACCACTCCGCGCCCCCCGGGGCGGAAGTGCCCTATTTCCTCGCCCGGGAACTCCGTCCGGGCTACCTCGCGGGCATCGAAGGCACCTACCACCCCCCGCGCGGCTACTTCGTCGCCGAAGAGGATCCCGCCGGATTCGCCGCCTTCGACGCCACGTTCCCGGCAAAAACCAAAGCCTTCCGCCCGGGCCAGCTTCCCCAGTTCTGCCGCCGATGCGGCGCCCCTTTGCGCGCCGACGCCGATTGCGGGCTCCAGCCCGGCGGCGGCATCGATTATTCCCTCTGCCGCGGCTGCTCCGCAACCGTCCCCGTCTCCCGCGAAAGCCCGCCGCAGCAGCAGGCATGACGACACCACCCGCCATGCCCCCCGCTCCTCCAACCACCAAGGAGCGCATCTTGCGCGCCGCCCTCGAACTCTTCGCCCGCGACGGCTACGACGGCGTCGGCATGCAGCGAATCGCCAAGGCCATCGGCATCAAGGCCCCGTCGATTTACAAGCACTACAAAGGCAAGCGCGACATCTTCGAAGGCATCCTCCGCCGCATGGAAGAACTCGACGCCGAAGCCGCGGCCGCCTGCAACCTGCCGGTCGCCCCTCCTGGCAAGGACCCCGCCGCCTACGCCCGCTCCTCCGCGGCCGACCTGGTCGCCTTCGCCCGCCGCCAATTCCGGTTCTGGACCGGGGACCCCTTTGCTTCGGCCTTCCGCCGCATGCTCACGGTCGAGCAATTCCGTTCCCCCCGGATGTCCGCCCTCTACCGCGCCTATCTAGGTGCCGGCCCCCTCGAGTACGTCACGGCCCTTCTCGGCTCGCGGGAAGCCGCCCTGGCCTTCTACGCCCCCATGCACCTCCTCTACGCCGTCCACGACTCCCCCGGGGGCCGCCAGGCCGCCAAACGTCTGTTGGACGCCCACTTGACCGCCTGGTCGCGCGGATGCACGTCCCGGTCCGCACCCCGCGGGGAGAAACGCCCGTCCGCGCGCCCCCGGCGGCAAGGAACGCTCAGAACGGATTGAGAAATCCTGTGGCGGATCTGGGAGGTGCGGCTTCCAGCCGCGTCATGGACCCTTGGACATCCGGCGCGGCTGAAAGCCGCACCTCCCAAAAAGCGGATGCACGCTCCCTTGAACCGCCCCTCGCCGTAGACAACGGACTGAAAATCAGGAAAGCAGCCCCTGCAGGATCTGGCTGACCGTCTTGCCGTCGGCGCGGTGGGCGATCCGGGGCTTGAGGGCGGCCATGAGCTTGCCCATTTCCTTCTTGGAGGTGATGCCGGTGGAGGCCATCGTTTCGCGGGCGAGGGCTTCGATTTCTTCGCGGGAGAGCGGCGCGGGGAGGTAGCGCTTGAAGAGGTCCATTTCGGCCTGTTCTTTCGCCGCCAGTTCGGGGCGGCCGCCCTTTTCGTAGAGGGAGATGGCGTCGGCGCGCTGCTTGACCGCTTTCTCCAGGCAGGCCAGGACGGCGTCGTCCGTCAGGTCTTTCCCGGCGTTGACGGTGGCGTCCTTGATTTGCGCGTGGATGCCGCGGAGGGCCGTCAGGGCGGCCGCGTCCTTGTTCTTCATGGCGGTCTTGATGTCGGAGAGGATGGTGTCGATGATCATGGGGGGATTTCTTTCTTTTCGAGTGCAATCGAGTGCAGTCGAGTGCAGTCGATTGCAATCGGGGGGGTCAGGGGGCCGCGGGCAGGCTCAGTGGGAAGCCCGCGGGGTCGAGTTCGGCGGCGGTCTTGGAGCGGAGGGTGGCGGTGGAGGCTTCGGGGTCGCTGCTCACCCACTCCATGGACCAGGTGCCGGTCTGGCCGGAGGGCGAGGTCATGGTGCCGGACATGAATTTGTCGTTCCAGCGGGCGCCGCGGTAGATGGCGGAGGCGCCGTCCCATTTCTCGCGGGTCTCGAAGCGGACGGTCTTGCCGTTGAGGTGCCAGTCCCACCAGTAGTCGTTGGGCGAGGTGTCGTGCATCGAGCCGTCGGCGTAGATGCGCGCGGCGTAGGCGCACGCCTTCGCCCCTTCCCACTGGTACAGGAACCGCCAGGTGCCGACCAGGCCCTCCACCGGCGCGTCGGCCGCGAGGGTCACGCGCGCCGTGGCGCTGATTTCGCCGTAGCCGTTCCGGACCGTGACGGTGTAGTCGCCGGCGGTCGCTTCGGCGGCGGTCATGGTCATGAAGGTGTCGCGCCGCCCGGTGTCCACGCCGTTGTGGTACCACGTGTAGCGCAGCGGCGGCGTGCCCTTGGCCAGCGCGGAGAGCATGACGGTTTCGCCGGCCTTCGCCTCGTAGTCGAAGGGTTTGGACGCGAAGCTCGGCGGCGTGTTCGTCCCCTCGATGCGCAGGAGTTCCTTGCGCAGCGGCGAGAAGGTCTTGTGCGGCGGCGTCCCCCAGTCGTCGCTCCAGATTGTGGACGCGAGACCGATCTCGGCATTGAACCCGGCGTACGCGGTCATGAGGTAGTAGAAGTCCGGCGCCTGGAGGTTCTGCCCGCGCACGTAGCCCGCCGCGTTGGCTTCCAGGTAGGGCTCGACCCACCCGTAGGCGCCGATGAGGCTGTAGACCTTGACGGTCAGCTCGGGCTTGATGGAGGCGCGCACGCCGGCGCTGCCCACGACTTCGTAGGTGAAGTTGGTGCGGGTGATGACCCAGCCGGTGTTGCCGCTGCCGATCTGCTTCCACTGGTCGTCGGTGAGGCGCCAGCGGAAGTCGAGCGCGCGGGAGATGTCGATGGTGGCCTTGACGCTGGCGTTGGTGGCCTGCGCCTGCACGGAAAGCTCGACGGGCACCTCGACGCGGATGTCCACCCACACGGGCACGGGGCCGATGGTGCCGGCGAAGGTCTTCTTCACGTCGGCGATGGTCTTGCTCCAGGTGTTGCTGTAGGCGGCGTTGGTGGTGGCGGCGAGCTCGGGATGCAGGTAGACGTGGACATTGCCGTTGACCGCGAGGTCGCAGCTGTTGAATTTGCGCTTGAGGATGCCGAAGTCGGCCGCGACGGAGAACCCGGCGCCGACGTCCCACTCGCCGAGGTCGCCCACGAACTCCAGCGGCACCTGGGCGGGAATCTTGGCGTTGAGCCAGTCGGACTTGAGGACGCCGTTGGTCGAGAAGCTCTTCGCCGTGGAGCCGCCGATGCGCGGGCGGACCAGCCGCCGCCGGGACTGTGCGGAGACGGGTTCGCCTTCGCCGTTGTCCACGACGTCGTACTCGGTCCATTCGCCGTCGTCGCTGCTGAAGCTGCCGCCCACGAAGAAGTCCGCCAGCGTGGCTTCCTCGGTCGTCGCCGTGATGGTGCCGTCCGCAGGCTCGCCCAGCGCGGCGATCCGGCGGTAGAAGATGTTGTTTTCGTCGTCGCTGGCCCACAGCTGGCCGACGGCGAGCAGTTCGTACGCGTTGCCGGTGTAGGCGAAGACGAGGGTGTCGTCGGTGGTTCCGGTGATTTCGAGCGTGTCGGTTCCCGCCGCCCGGCTGGCCGCGATGGACTTCGCCGCGGGGCCGGGGGTATCGGACACTTTCTCGACCAGTTCGTCGACGCTTTCTTCGCCCGCGCCGATGACGAGGAACGGCACCACCTGCGGCTCGTCCGATTTGACGGTCGCGGCTTCGCTCGCCAGCACCAGCAGCGACTGCTCGCTGCTGGCGACGTTGCCCTTCGTGTCGGTGGCCGTAGCCCATACGTCCACGGTCTCGCCCGCCGCGCCGATGGGCCCGTCGGGGGTGTACGTCAGCACGCCGTCCGCCCACGTCACGTCAGCATCGCCGTAGGCGTGGCGGACGCCGCCGACGTAGATGGCGAGACTGTTGTCCGCGACCACGCCGCTTTCGTCGGCGATCCGCACGGAGATGGACGCCTGGTCCACGGGCACGGAGACGGCGTCCTTGGCGGGCGAGACGTACTCGATGGTCGGCCCTTCGCGGTCCACCTTCTCGACGCGGTAGAACATGATGTCGTTGGTGAGCGCGACGGTTTCTTCGAGCGTCCAGCTCGTGATGGGCGTGACGAAGCCCGACGCCGCCTCCCACTCCGCGTTGGTGTCCACCAGCGAAGGCGTGGAATAGACCCGGTACGCCGCGTTGGGCGCGCCGGGGTCGCCCAGCCAGTTCAGGGTGACGCCGCTGCCGTCCGCGGTGGGCGTGGCGGAATCGATGGGGGTGGTGTCCTGCGCGAAGGCCTGCGCCGCGAGCGCGACCGCCGCGGCAACCGTCACCGTACGAAACACGTTGGAGAACTTCATGGTCCGCTCCTTTCTATTCCGCCGCCAGCACCGTCCAGAACTTCGCCGGGCCGTCGAGCGGCACCGTCGCCTCGGTCCCCTCCACGCGTTCGAGGAAGGTGAACCCTTCGGCCAGGTTCGTCGAAACGTAGATGTCGTACCGCCGCACCGCGCGCGCGCCGTCCGGCGCCGCGTCCTCCCACGCGGTCTTCACACCGCCCGCGCCGTCGCCTTCCACCGCGACGATGCGCACGCCGCAGGCGGCGGACATCGCGGCGAGGGTCTCGGCATCGACCAACACGTCGGCGGGCGGGGTCGCGGAGGCGAGGACTTCGAGGTCGAAGGTCGCCTCGGTCCAGAGCCCCTGCGCGTCGGTGGCGCGCACGCGGATGCGCCGCACCGCGGCGTCGGCGGCCCGGAAGGACGCCGCCGCGCGCACGGTCGCGCCGCTCAGCTCGACGAGCGCGTTGTCGTCCGCGCCTTCGCCGTCCGCCAGCGAGTACGTCACCTCGTCGCCCGCGTCGGCGTCGACCGCGCTCAGCAACCCGATGTAGGCGCCGACGGCGTTGTTCTCGCGGATGGACCGGCTGCTCAGCGAGATGGCGCTCGGCGCGCTCGCCGCGGCGGTGCGCCCGCTCGCCTCGACCCACGCCGAGGCGTGGCCCCAGGCGTCGACGGAGCGGACGTGGACGTAGTAGGCCGTGTTCATGTCCAGCCCCTTCGCCGTCGCGCTGGCCGTGGCTTCCTCCTCGACCGCGTCCGCCAGCGGCGCCGGTACGGGTTCGAGCGCGATGGCGGTCTCCGCGCCGTAGTCCGGCGCGGACTTGCCGACGGTCTGCAGCGTGACGTTGCGGACGCCGTTGCCGTATCCGCTCCAGAGGCTGCTGGTCGTCGCGTCGGGGACGCCCAGTTCCAGCGCCACGCCGTCCACCAGCGCGACCGCGGGCAGGTCGATGTGGAGATAATTGTTGTTGTTGATGTAGATGCTGTTGGTGGTGACCCGTCCAGCCTCGGTCCAGCTGCCGCCCGGCACCTTGTAGTACAGCACGATGGGCTTGCCCGTCTCGCCGTTGTCGCCGCCGCGCGTGCGCGCCACGAAACGCAGGGTCGCACTTTCGCAGCCGGAGAGGTCGAGCGCCGGCGACTGGATGCCCGGCGCGGGCGCGACCACCAGCCCGTGGTAGTCCCAGTCGGTGTTGGTCGTCGCGCAAATCCAGTTGCTGGAGACCTGCACGTGGTTCGCGCTGTAGAACCAGCCGCTCTTGTTCGCGCTGCCGCTGAGGTTCACGTTCGGCACCGACTCGAGATCCTTCGGCGTCCCCGCCGCCACCACCGGCGTGAGCTGGACCTCGAAGTGGTCCACCAGCCCCGGGTCGGTCCACGTCGCGGTCAGTTCCGTCGAGCTGGCCGTCGCGACGGAGAGGCCGGTCGGGGCGGGGACGGTGTCTTCGGTCTTGCGGTGGCCGTAGCCGACATCGACCCACTCGCCGTTCACATTGGCGCGCACGTGCCACCAGTACGGGGTGTCCGCGGGGAGGTTCTGGACCTGGATGTTCGTCACGTTGACGTACCGCGGATAGCCTTCCAGGTGCACGTTCGCGTCCGCGAACTCGCCCTGGCCGTAGAGGCTGGCCGTCGCCGTCGTCACGTACGGCCCGCGCTGGTAGCTGTCGCGCCAGGCGTTCGGCGCTTCCAGCTTGAAAGCGACCGTGGCCGCGCCCTCGGGCATGAAGACGAGGTCGCCCCAGTAATTCGTTTCCCCGCCGTCGCCCGTCGCCTTCGACTGGTTGTAGCCGATGAACTGCCACTCGCCGCCGTCCACGCGGTAGTAGGCGTCCACGCGCGACACCGCCGCGGTGCCCTTGCCGTTCCAGTTGGCGTTCTGGAAGTCGATGGCCACCGCCGACGCGCCCAGCAGCGGCAGGTCCTTCGTGACCAGCGCCATGCCGTTCGTGCCGAACAGGGCGTGTGCGTTCGTCGTGCCGTAGGTGAACCAGCAGGGAGAAGTCTTGACGCTCCCGCTGGTCGTCGTCGTCGCCCCGCCCGGCGCCTCGTAGCGCCAGTACTGGCCCGCGAGGAACTGGTTCGTGCCGAGCGACCGGTTCGGCGTCGTGTAGATGGAATCCGTCGAGCCCGCCGACACGTCCACTTCGTAGTAGTCCGCCCCCGGCACCGCCGCCCACGACAGGTTGAGCCACGCGTCGCCCGTCTCCTGCGCGGGCGTGCGCTCGTCCACGTCGATGACGTCGATGGTGAACGCCTCGTCGGTGTAGGCTCCGTTGCCGTCGCTCGCCCGGATGCGGCAGAAATGCTGCGGATATTGCTCGTAGTCGAACACCTGCGCCGTCTTGAGCTTGTTGCCCTCGATGGAGAAGCAGGCGTTGCCCGTGTCCCCGTCGCCCGCCACCAGCGCGTACGTCAGCGCGTCGCCGTCCTCGTCGTAGGCGCTCAACGTGCCCACCACCGTCCCGATGGGCGCGTTCTCCTCCACGCTCGCGTTGCTGAGCGACAGCCCGCTCGGCGCGTGGTTGCTCTCCGACGCCGTCAGGTAGGTGCCGCTCACCTGGCGCGTCACGGCCTTGGTCGCCGTGAACGTCACGTCCTTGGGCTTGGTGTACTCGCTGATGCTCTTGAAATTCACCGTGTAGCTGCGCCCCGGAACCAGCGCCGGCAGCCGCACGCCCGTGCGCTGCCACGGACTCGTCTCGCCCGTCACGTTGTCCACCAGCCGCCACGCCGCGCCCGCCGACACCGCGGCGGCCGGCTGGCAGTAGCCGCGCACCTGCGTGAGCAGCACCGCCTTCACCGCGTCCATCGTCACCGGCACGTCGAGGTAGCTCGCGTGGTCCACCTGCTGGCCGTCCATGGCGTTGAGGTTGAACTTCGCCGCCGTCGGGTGCGCGTTGCGGTCGCTGGCCTTCGCGCAGGAGAGCGAGTCGCTCATCAGCGCGGAAATCAGCGGGACCAGCCCGTCGTTGTCGCCCACGCCGGTGCCGTCGGCGTAGCTCATGGAGCGGTAGATCTTCGTCGCGACCCAAAGCCCCAGGTGGTCGGTGCTGACCTCGCTCGCGGCCGCCTTGGTCCAGCTCGGGCGCAGGTTGTCGCCGATCTGGTTCGTCGAACTGCCGCCGAAGAGCACGCACTTGTTGTCGGCCGACTTGCTGCGCATCCCGGCCCAGCCCGTGAAGGGGTCTTTCAGGCTCGCCCGCATCAGGTCCGTCCGGTACGAGTCGCCCATCTTCCCGATCGCCTCCTCGGTCAGCGCCGCCGCCGGGATCTCGTTCGTCGCGTACCACGCCAGATCGAAGCACCCCGCCGTGTTGTTGTGCAGGTTGAACGTGTTGTAGATGCTGGAGACGAACCAGCTGTTGTCGTCCGGCCCCGAGTACTTGATCCACGTCGGGTTCGCCCCCTGCGCCCCGAGGTGCGGGCTGCCGAGCGTGACGAGGCGGTGGACCTTCGCCGCGAACTGCGTGTTGACGTTCATCGCGTAGCGGCTCACCAGCCCGCCCATGCTGTGGGCCATGACGACCACCTGCCGGCCCTCGAACTCCGGATGCCGGGTGTAGAAATTGTTGAGGAAGTTCGCGAACCGCACGCCGTTCGTGCTGATGTTGTCGCGCGAGTCGTACACGTAGCGGTAGACGCGGAACATGCTCGAAAGCGGCGACTGGTTGAAGTAGCCCAGCGGCGCGTTCGTGTCCGCGTTCATCCACCCGTACCAGTAGTTCAGCGTGTTCGGCTTCGCGTCGCCGCTCATCCCGTGGACCAGGATGATCGGGATCCGGTCGTCCGTCAGCGCCACCTTCCCGCTCGACGCCCCGCGCAGGCCGGGGTCGCTCGTGCTCTCGTTGTCATAGTAGAAATCGTTCTTCGCGCTCCCGTAGCTCGGCGCCATCCGGTCGTTGCTGACCAGCAGCATCACGCCGTCCGCCTCGCCGCTGTCCCCCTCGCAGCTGTACGCCCCCTCGGTCGCGCTCGCCTTGAAATAGTACTTGCCCGACGCCCACGACGCCTTCATCGTCCGGTTGAAGAAATACATCCCGCCCGAATACTGCACCGTCGTCGTGTACGTCCCCACCTGGCTGTCGAACCCCGTCTTCGACTGCCACACCTCCAGCGTCACCGTCCGCCCCGCCGCCAGGTTCGCGCACTCGCCGTAGACCGACACCCAGTCGTTGCTCGAGACATCCAGCGGCTGCAGCCACTTCAGGTCCGAGAACGCCGGCTGGCCCTGCACCGTGAACTTCACGCTCTTCGAGTTGTTGCTCTCGTTGCTCTCCGAGATCGCCCCCCCGCCGTCCGCCACGCACGTGATGTAGTAGATGCCCGGCGTCGTGCTTGCGGGGATCGTCCAGCTCAGCGTGTCCGGCTCCTCCTCGCCCTTGTCGATGCCGTTGACCTCCTGGTAGTTCGGCGTCGCGCCCGAGCCGATCTTCTGCGCCCGGGGATTGCTGGCGGTCCCCCAGTAATAATACACGTCGCAGTACTTCCACCAGCCCGTCGCGTCCCCGTTGTTGCGCGTCACGCTGTCGATCGTGATCTTCGTGCCCGGGATCGCCTTGTTCGTCGAAAGCGAAATCGACGAAATCACCAAATCCGGCGCCGCCCACGCCGCCGCCGCCAGCCCCCAGAACGCCCCCGCCGCCAGAACCTTCGCGAATTTCTTCATCGTCAAACCTCCGTCAACAAACCCACCGCAACTTTTCACTCTTCACTTTTCACTCCGCAGCGCGGACCGCCGCCTTCCGCTGCGCCTGCCGCACCCGGGACGCCGCCGCGCCCCAGCGGGCCTTCGCCGCCGCCGCCGCTTCCGCGTCGGCCTCTTCCGACAGCTTCTTCAAATCATCCGGCAGCACCTCCCGCTCCGCCTCGGCGGCCGCCTTGCGCGCCGCCGCCGCCTTCTTCAGCGCCGCCAGCTTCCCGCCCCCGCGCGCCCCCGCCGGTGCCGGCGCCGCATACCGGATGTCCCCCGCTCCCAAGCGAACAGCCTCCCCCCTCCATCCATCCTTCGTCCCCTCCTGGTACCAGTCCGCCAGCCCGCGGAAATGCCGGAAAACCAGCGAATCCGTGTCATGGCCCCCCGTCACGATGGTCGCGGTCGAGCCATACAACTCCGACTCCCCGTCGTCCCCGACTTCCCCATCCGCGACGGCCGCCCGCACGGCCCCCGCCTCCGCATACCGCGACCCATCCAGCGCGAACACGAACCCCCACGCCGCGACGCCGCCCTCCCCGTCCCGGACCGCCACCGCATCCGCCGGAACCCACCCCTCCCCCGGAAACGCCTTTTCAACCCCCTCCGCCGCAACCGCTTGCGCCACATCCTGCCCGATCTGCGCCCCCCAAGCCACCCCGCACGCCAACACCGCCCCCACCAAGGCCAACGTTCCAATGTTCCGTTTCGTGCTCATACTACCTCCATCTTTCGTGTTACGACATTTTCCCACACCTCCCCTCCCCTGCCAAGCCCAAAAAATGCCCAAATTCCATTATGGGGTGTGGTCGAAACGTGCAATGTGGGAGGAGAAGCCTGTGTTGGGCATGTGAATCGTGCGAAGCTCTTTTTCCCCTCCTGGAAGGGTCTCGAGATTCGTGAAAAATCTTCTTGTGTGCCTCCCCTCCTTCCACTATATTGGCGGCATCATTGGATTGCGGGAGTAATTCAGTGGTAGAATGTCAGCTTCCCAAGCTGAACGTCGCGGGTTCGAGTCCCGTCTCCCGCTCCACGTTTCCACGCTGGTTTTCGGGGCTTTTTTTTCTCGCCCACCTTACCCTTTTCGCTTCTCCCTTGTCTCTTTCCGTCCGGGCTTGCATCGGAACACCGGTTCATCTATCTTCCTGCCGATGCCATTCCTCCAGTCAGCCCCCACCCTCCGGCAGAAGCTCGAGACGCTCGCCGCGGACGCGCAGTACGATCTCTCCTGCGCCTGCGGCACCACGCCCGACGACCACCGCCGCCGCGCGCCCGACGACCGCTGGCTCTACCCCGTCACCCTCCAGGGCGGCGGCCGGGGCCTGATGTTCAAGACGCTCCTCTCCAACGCCTGCACCAACGACTGCCGCTACTGCCCCCTCCGGGCCGGGCACGACGCCGTCCGCCGCTGCGCCCTCTCCCCAGAGGAAACCGTCCGCGCCTTCATGCCCTACTGGAACTCCGGCCGCGTACTCGGCATCTTCCTGACGAGCGGCGTCCCGTCCACTCCCGACGCCGCGATGGACCGCCTGATCGCCACCGCCGAAATCCTGCGCCGCCGCGAGCGCTTCCGCGGCGTCCTGCACCTGAAAATCATCCCCGGCGCCTCCGATGCCGCGATCGAGCGGGCGGTGCAGCTGGCCTCGACCGTGTCGCTGAACATCGAGACCGCCGGCGAGAGCCACTTCGCCAAGCTCTCCTCCCGCAAGGACTACCTCCGCTCCGTCATCGCGCCCCTCAAGCGCATCGCGGCGCTGACCGCGCCCGGAACGCCCCGCGCCCGCGTCAAGGCAACCACGCAGTTCGTGGTGGGCGCATCGGACGAAACCGACCGCGAGATTGTCCGCTACATGGGCGGCCTCTACGACCGCCTCCGCCTGCACCGCATCTATTTCTCCGCCTACCAGCGCGGCCTCGGCGAGCCCTCCCTCCCCGGAGAAACCTCGCCCGCGACCAACGCCGACCTGCTGCTCCGCGAGCACCGCCTCTACCAGACCGACTTCCTCCTGCGCAAATACGGCTTCGGCGCCGGCGAAATCGGTTTCGGGCCCGACGGCAACCTCCCGCTCGACGCCGATCCCAAGGAAGCCTGGGCCCGCGCCCATCCCGAACGTTTCCCGGTGCGCCTGCGCACGGCGACCCGCGACGAGCTCCTCCGCGTCCCCGGACTCGGCCCCCTTGCCGTCAAACGCCTCCTCGCCGCCCGCCGCGCGGGCACCTGCCTGCGGCCTGACGCCCTCCCCCTCCGCCGCGACCTCGCCGCAAAGGCCCGCCCCTGGCTCGCCGCGGACTGAACCGGGCGCGGCGGCGTCAACCCCGTTCCGCGGCCGCTTCCAGTTCCGCGACGCGCTTGGCGAGCGCCTTCAGCTGTTCCTTGAGCTTCGGGAGGGCATTCACCATGGCAACCTGCTTGCCGAACTCCAAGCGCGGGATGGCCGGGGACCCAAGATAGACCTGTCCGCCGGGCAAGCTCTTCGGCACGCCGGCCTGGGCGCCCACGACCGTGTCGTCGCCAAGCTTCAGGTGTCCGGCGAGGCCGGCCTGCCCCGCGCAGATCACGCGCTTGCCGAGCGTGCAGGTGCCGGCCATGCCCGATTGGGCGCACATCACGGAGTTTTCGCCGATGACGCAGTTGTGGGCGATCTGGACGAGGTTGTCGATCTTGGTTCCGCGCCCCACCCGCGTCTCGCCGAAGCGCGCGCGGTCGATGGTGGTGTTCGCGCCGACTTCCACGTCGTCCTCGAGCACCACGATGCCCAGCTGCGGAATCTTGGTCCGAACGCCCCGCGCGTCCACGTCGTAGCCGAAGCCGTCGGCCCCGATGGCGGCCCCGCCGTGCAGGATCACGCGGTCCCCGAGCCGGCAGTGTTCGCGCACCATCGCGAACGGGTACAGCAGGCACCCCTTGCCCAGCACCGCGCCGTGGCCGACGTAGGTCTGCGGATACAGCACCGTCCCGTCCCCGATTTCCGCCCCCGCCTCCACCACCGCGAACGGCCCCACGGACACGTCCTTGCCCAGCTTGGCGTCCGGCGAGACCCATGCGTGCGGATCGATGCCCTTCGGCCGCTCCGGCGTCTTCGGCGCGAACATCAGGCACGCGGCGACGAACGCCTTCCCCACGTCGGCCGTGCGCAGCAGCGCCGGATGCGTCGCCCCGAGGTCCGCCCCTTCCGGAACCAGCACGGCGGACGCACCGCACGCCGCCGCCGCCGCGTAGTACTTGGGACCGCCCGCGAACGCCAACTGGCCTTCGCGCGCCCCTTCCAGGTCCGCCACGCCGCGCAGGGGCAGCGACGGATCGCCCTCCAGCACCGCACCCAGCCGTTCCGCAAGTTCGCCCGCCGTGATTTCCGTCATGACCGCTGCTCCTTCGCCGCGCGCGCCGGACGGCCGCCCGGCTTGCCAACTGACCCTGTCCGCCACTCCTGCCGGGAACCGGCTATTCCTGCTTCGCTTCGCCCGGCAGTTTCCCGCCGATGCGTTCCACGATGGCCGCCGTCACGTCCAGCTCCTCGTCCGCGTACACCGCGAGCGGCACCGCGTTCATGGTCAGCCCGGAGACGTCGAAGATCATCGCGTACCCTTCTTCCTGGGCGAACGCCTTCACGGCGGCCATCAGCTCGTCCACGATGCCCTGACGGGTCTTCATCAGCTGGTCGCGCAGCTGCTTCAGGCGGGTTTCCTGGGTGCGGCGGATGCGCAGCTGCAGCTCCTGCAACTCCGTGAGCTTGTCTTCCGCCTCGAGCTTCTTCTGCATGCGGGCCGTCTCGCTGAGCATCGGGGTGTTGGCCGCTTCCTTCAGCTTCTGCGCCTCGTCCTGCAGGGCCTTGGCCTCGCCGGCCATCTTTTCCATGTCGGCCTTGATGCGCACTTCGGCGGCCTTGAGGCCTTCCTCGGCCTTCTGGGTCTTCGGGTGCGACTGGAACACCTTGTCCAAATCGACCGTGGCGATGCGCAACTCCGCCGCCGCCGTCCAGGCAAACGCCAATGCAAGCGCGGCTGCAATCAAACTCTTTTTCATCGTGGCCTTCTTCCTTGTTCGCGCCGGGACCTTTCCCCGCGCGTGTTCTTTCGTCCTATTCAACCACAGCCCGCCCCCCACTGCACGCAAAATTTCCGTCCGGGGCGCCGCCGGGTTCCCGTGTTGCATCCCGTCCCGGGGTGGGGCATAGTAGGCCGCATGCACGAGCAAGCGACAGCCCCCGCCCCGGACACCGTCCGGCAAAGCACGGAACTCTCGCGCCATGCCGCCATTCCGGACCGCGTCGCGTTCCTCCCGTCGCCCTTGGGCCCGCTGGCCCGCCTGTCGGCGCCGGGCGGCACGGCCACCGTGGCGTTGTTGGGGGCACAGACGCTGTCGTGGCGCCCCTCCGGCGGCGAAGAAGTCCTGTTCCGGCCCTCCGCCCCCTTGTCCGCCCCGGCGACCGGCGAGGAAATCCACGGCGGGATTCCCGTCTGCTGGCCGTGGTTCGGCCGGATGGGACCGCCGGATTCCCTTCCGCACGGGCTCGCCCGCTACCTCCCCTTCGCCGTGGATTCCGCCTCTGCCACCGCGGAACGGACGGAGCTGCGCCTCTCGCTCGCCTCTCCCCCGGAAGGCTTTCCCGCCTTCCCCCATCCTTTCCGACTGGAAGTCCGGGTATCGCTCGGGGCCGTGCTCAAACTGTCCCTCCGCGCCGCGAATGCGGGCCGGGAAGCGTTTGCCGTCACCGCCGGCTTCCATCCTTACCTGCGGGTTTCGGATGCGGATTCCGTCCTGCTGGACGGTTTCGACGGGGCCCCATACCTCGATTGGCACCCCGGGGCCGACGGACGGGAGCCGCAGGCCGTCCAGTCCGGCCCCTACCGCCCCGAGCCCGGCAGCCGCGTGTTTGCCGTTCCGCGGGCGTCCTGCCGCCTGCTCGATCCGGGGCTCCGCCGGGTGGTGTACCTCGAAGCGCGGGGCCATTCGCGCTGGTGCGTCTGGCGGTCGTCTCCCATTCCGGAAGGCACGTCCCGCGGCAACCTGCGTCCGGGGGATGTACGCGCCTTCGCGTGCGCCGAACCCGTGGTGTTTCCCCGGTGCGATGCCATCCTCCTCCGGCCGGGCGAATCCCATACCATGCACCTGGCCCTGCGCGCGGAGGCCATGCCATGACGGCAACTCCCGTGCAACTCGCCATCGTCGGCGGCGGCGCCGCGGGGCTCTTCGCGGCCGCCACGGCCCGCCACCGCGGCGTGGAGTGCATCCTGGTCGAACGAAAGGCCCGCGTCGGCACGAAGATGCTGATGACCGCCAACGGCCGCTGCAATTTCACCAAGGACCTGTCCGCCGCCCGCATGCTCCAGGACCTCGGGGAACCCGTCGCCTCGTTCGCGCGCACCGCCGTCGAAGCCTGCCCGCCCGCGGCCATCGCCGGGGCTTTGCGCGACTGCGGCCTGCGCATCCGGCGCATGGAGGACGGACGCCTCTTCCCGGCCAGCGGCAAGGCCGCCGACGTGGTGCACGTCTTCGGCGACATCCTGCGCGACGGCGAAGTCCCGCTCCTGGCGAACGCCCCCGTCGCCGCCCTGCGGCCGGAGGGCGGTGCCTTCTCCCTGGAATTCCGCGGGTTTTCCCTGCTCGCCCGCAACGTGCTCGTCGCCACCGGGGGGCTCTCCTTCCCGAAAACCGGCTCCGTCGGCGATGGACACGCGTTCGCCCGCTCGCTGGGCCTGCGCGTCGAACCCTGCCGGCCCGGCCTCGTCGGCTACAACGCCCCTCCCTGCGGCTGGCCGCCCCGCCTGGCCGGATGCCGCTTCGAGACCGGCGCGTCCGCCGCGGTGCTGGTGGAGGGCCGCGAATGTTTCCGTTGCGGTGGCGAGGTCGAATTCGAACCCCGCTGCGTTTCCGGCGCCGCCGTCTACAACTGTTCCCGCTGGGTCGCCCGCCACGCCCCGCGCTCTTTCAGCCTGTGCCTGTCCACGCCGGACGGAGGGTTGCGGCTCGACGATCCCTCCCCCCGCCCCCTCAAGGAGGCCATCGTCACGGTCGGCGGCGTCTCTCTTTCCGAGGTGGATCCCGCCACCATGCGCGCGCGCAAAATCCCCGGACTCTACTTCGCCGGCGAGGTGCTGGACATCGACGGCCCCACCGGCGGCTACAACCTCTCCCTCGCCTTCGCCACCGCCGCCCTCGCGGTGGACTCCGTCGCCCGCTCCCCGTAGGGCAGCCCACGCAACGGCAGCAAGTGCCCTTTTTCCGGGACCGCCAATCTCCGCAACGTGTACCGCCCCTTCCCCTCCCCCCGCATCACTCCACCCGCACTTCCAGCGCCGCCAGCCGTCCCGGGCCCTGCACGCCCGCGAACTCCAGCTCGTTCCGCCCGCCCCCGAACGTCTCCTCGAACACCTGCGTGCTGATTTCCCCAGGACGGAACCGCATCAACTCGCCCCGCCCCGCCCTTACCGTCGCCTCCCCGCCCACCGCGGTGCCCGTCACCAGCACCCGGCACTTCTTTTTCTCCAGCCCCGCCGGCCTCCACACCTCGACCACGCCCTTTTCGTCGCCCAGAATCCGGTAATCCCTGAAATCCCCCTGCTGCCAAGGTTTGAAAAGCTTCCAACCACCGCCGAAGAACACTGCCGCCGGCGCGCAGCGGGCGAACTGCTTCGCCGCCGCCTCTTCGTGGGTGTCCCAGAAGATTTCCACTTCGACGCGGCTCGGGTTCAAGTAGAACTCTTCCATGGGCGCGAAGCCCGTCTTTGCCAGCCGCAGCCCCGCCGCGTTCGTCACGACCGACCGGTGCGCGAACCATTTTTCCGGCCACGTCCACACCCCCATCCGGTCGGCGTGGTTGCGCGAGAGCCGGATGAACGCCTGCGCCCCATTCTGCTCGAAGAAGCGTTTTGTCACGCCCCTCCAGTCGTTCGCCACGTACTGTTCGTACGGCTCGTCCGGCACGGTGAAGCCCACATTCACCTTCTCCGGCGCGTACAGCGCCATCTCGTTCCACGGCTCCAGCCACCGGTCCACGATGGCCACATCCCCCTCCGCCAGGTTCCCGTCCAACCACGCCCGCAGCGCATGGTACGGCGTCGGCTTCCCCTCCACCCGCGTCACCTCCCACGCCGGCCACGCCAGCACGGCGGCCAGCCCCGCCGCCGTCGCCGCGAGGCCAATCGCGCGTTTCCGGCCGCCCAGCCGCTCCCAGGCGGCCGCCAGCACGGCGCTGCACCACACGATCCAGATGGGCGTGGCAACCGCGAAATACGTCCATTTCGCAACCCCGTTTCCGATGATGGCGATCGACGTCGCCGAGACCGCGATCGCCCCCCACGCGCCCCAGCCCAGCCGTGCCAGGCCCGGGTCTTGCGCATCCCGTTCGGAGCGATGGCACCAACCAATCCAGATGGCGGCCGCGACGACGGCCACGAGGGCCGCGACGCCGAACCAGCCTCCGCCCGTCACGACGGCGACGGCCCGCGACAGCACCCATCCCGCGGGATTACCGGTATGGTGGCCCACGCCCGTGTTCGCGTTGTGGACCTCCTGGAGCGCCCGCAGCACCCATCGCAACGTCCCAGCCAGCAGTCCCAGGGCCACGGCTGACGTGAATACCAAATGCCGCGTCCGGGCCTTGCCGGAGAGTCCCCGCCAGCCTGCAACGGCGATCCATGCGCCCGCGGCGGCCGTGACCGCCCATCCAGACATGTGGCAGAGACAGGTGCCCTGGGCCGCCAGATACCACTCTGCATACCGCCACCATCCCGCCGCATGCCCTGCCGCCAACCCTCCGGCCAAATCCACTGTCCGCAACGCCATCCACGCGGCAAACAGCATTGCCGGTGCGTAATAGTAGGCTTCGCGCGATTGGTACACGGCGAACGGCAGCAATCCCAGCCAAACCGCGCACAGCGCCCCGGCCGCCGCCCCACGTCGGCGCCACGCCCAGGCCGCGCACAGCAGCAACGTCGCCATCCCGGCCACCGCGAACGGCTCGCGGACGGTACGGATGTCCACCTCCCGCCCCAGCCAGCCGCACCACAGTGCCGGGATGCCGTCCACAAACGGAATCTGGTTCAGCCACGGCGGATTCTGCCACAGTTCGATGGCTACGGCCGGCCCCCGCTCCGCGTAGCGCAGCTGGTTGATTTCGTCCGACCGCGTCGCCGACCGTTCCAAGTGGGTTCCCCGCAACCAGCAACCGGCGGCAACCGCCAGCACGGCAACGGCGAGCCATCCCCACCATGCGGTCGTCCCGTGCCCGCCTGCCATTCCCCCGCCAACCGCCTGCATGTCTTTCGTGTCCACGTTCGCTCCAGTCGTTTCCCGTTTATCCTATTCCATCCCCGTTCCTGTCCAGTCCAATCCGCGCCGGGCCGGAAAATGTTTCCCGCCGTGCGGGAGCGCTTGCCATCATCCTACCCATGCGCTATTTTCTGCCAATACGCATGCAACCAGATTTCCAGCCGCCACCCGTTCCTTCCCCCCCCCCGGATTCCCCTGCGGGAATCCCAGTCACCGCCGTCATTCCCGCATACCGTTGTGCGGCCACTCTCCCGCCGGTCCTCGACGCCCTTCTCGCCCAGAGCATGCCAGCGGCGCGCATCATCGTGGTGGACGACGCCTCTCCAGACGATTTGGAACAACGGCTCGCCCCCTATGCCGGGCGCATCGAGGTCATCCGGCATCCCTCGAATTGCGGACTTGCCCGTTCCTACAACGATGGCTTCCGGCTGGTTTCCACGCCCTTCGTCATGACCCTCCACAGCGACTGCATCCTCGAGCCCGGCTACCTGGGACACCTCTGGACGGCCCTGCGCGACCATCCGGATTGGGCCGTGGCCACGGGACAGTACGTCTTTCCCGACATCGACAGGATGTCCCCGACCGACCGCCTGTATCTTGCCCTCAATCTCATCCCCCGCACCCCGATCTATGCCGCCGGCGAAACTGGAACCGTGTCTTTCATCGAAGGGAAGGCGGACTTGTTCCGCACGGACTGCCTCCGCAAAACCAGTTTCTTCGACGAAAGCTATGTCCTGACCAGCGAAGACCAGGACATCTCGGCGAAATTCCGGGCCAACGGCTGGAAACTGGGCGTCGTCGGGGCGGCCCATTTCCGGTCCGCGTTCGGCGGCACCCAGGATTCGGTGCGCAAGGTCCTCCGCAAACAGCGCACCTATGCCCGCGGCCAGGCCCTCCTTGTGCTGCGCCACGGCAGCCACATCTTCGCCGTTTCCAACGCCAACCGGAACGCCAGGGCCTTCCACCGACTGGTGCAGCTTGTCATGGCCGTTCTGGGCTTTTTCCTGCTGGCATCGGCCCTGGTGGCCGCCTCGTGCGGGGCCTTCCCCCTTGCCGCCCTGTTGGGCGGCGCACTGGCCGTCGTCCTGCTGCTCCGCTGGATTTCCTACCTTTGGATCTGCCGTTGGCTTCCCTGCCGCGAACGTCCGTCCGCCGCGGCCCTCGGTTGTTTCGCCGATGCCTGTTATGCGCTTGGCGCCGTCGAAGGGCTTTGCAAAGGGGCTTTCCGCGGCAAGGCGTGAATCCGTGAAAACAAGGAGACATCCATGAAAGCGTTGGTTACGGGTGGCGCGGGCTTCATCGGCTCGCACGTCGCGGACGAATTCCTCCGCCGGAACTTCGAGACGACCGTCCTCGACGACCTGTCGGGTGGGTTCCGGGAAAACGTCCCCGCCGGCGCGCGCTTCGTCGAGGGCTCCGTCAACGACGACGCCCTCGTCGAACGGCTGTTCGCGGAAGAGAAGTACGACGTGGTCTTCCACCTCGCGGCCTATGCCGCCGAGGGCCTGAGCCATTTCATCCGGCGTTTCAACTACACCAACAACCTCGTCGGCTCCGCCACCATCATCAATGCCGCCGTCCGCCATCCCGTGCGCGTTTTCGGCTTCACGTCCTCGATTGCCGTGTACGGCGCGAACCAGGTTCCCATGCGCGAGGACGTCCAGCCCGCCCCCGAGGATCCCTACGGCATCGCCAAGTACGCCGTCGAACTCGACCTCGCGGCCGCCCACCGCCTCTTCGGACTCGACAGCGTCGTCTTCCGCCCCCACAACGTCTACGGCGAACGCCAGAACATCGGCGACCGCTACCGCAACGTCATCGGCATCTTCATGAGCCAGCTCATGCGCGGCGACCCGCTGACCGTCTTCGGCGACGGCGAACAGCAGCGCGCCTTCTCCCACATCTCCGACGTCGCCCCCGTGATGGTTTCGGCCCTGCTCTCGGAAAACTGCCGGAACGAGGTCTTCAACGTCGGCGCCTCCACCCCCTACAGCGTCAACCAGCTCATCCGCGAAATCGCCGATGCCTTCGGCGTCGAGCCCCGCGTCACCTACCTCCCCGCCCGCAACGAAGTCAAGGTTGCCTACTCCTCCCACGACAAGATCCGCAACGCCGTCCCGTGCCCCGATCCTCTGCCCCTCCGCGAAGGCATCCGCCGGATGGCCGAATGGGCCCGCGCCCACGGGCCCCGCAAGGGTGACGTGTTCTCCTCCGTGGAAGTCTGGAACAACATGCCCCCCTTCTGGCGTCAGGAACTCGCCGAGGCCGGCATGGCGCCGTAATCGGGGACGCCCCGCGATTGGGAGCTCCTTCCGCCTTCAGCGTCCTGCGTCCGTCCCCCGATGCCCATCGGCGGAATGGCGCTCGATGAGCCGTTGGAGCGCATCCAGATACTCCGGGCTCGCGGCACGGTCGCGGCGCCCCTGCAACACCAGTTCGCGCAGCTCGGAAAGGATCCTCTCCCCGTCCTGGGACGGATTCTGCCATGCCGGGAAGATGCGGGACGGACCGACCGACCGGGGTGACGGCACTGCGGGGGGCACATTGCATTCGGGGCGTGCGACACCGGGACAACGCGCCTTCTCGCGGTACAGGCGGGCGACCTGACCGCCGTCGAGGGCTTCCGGCCAGATGCGCAGGTCGGCCAGATCGAAGTCCCCGTAACAAGACAGCGGCAAAGCCGCGTGGTCGCGGAATCCGATCAGCAAATCGGTCTCCGCGCAATGTTCGAGGGTGCAGGGAAGGGCATCCCCTCCGACGGGCACTCCGTCCAGATAGAGCCACGCGCCCTTCGGCCCGAGCACCATCGCGGCGTGGTGCCATAGGTCCGGTGCAAGCGCCACGGACGAAACCACGCGCCGGTGCCCGCCGCGCGGCGAGGAGAAGTTGGCGTGCAGGGTGTGGTCCGTGAACAACTCCAGAGCATAGTCCTCGTTGTCGTGGTACGACGTGTTGCGCTTGAAAACGATGGCACCCGGCTCCTCCGCGTTGGAACCCGCACGGGCGCGGATCCAAACCGCGACGGTGATGGCGTCCGGCTCCAGCGAAGCCGAGCGCGGCACGCGGATGCAATCGTCGCGTCCGTCCAAGCGCACCGCCCGGCCCTTCTTCCCGATGCCCGCCACGAACTCGGGATTTCCGCCAAGCCTGCCATCGTTGCGCCTTCCTCCCGAATCCCGGACGAAATTCCTGTTCCCGCACCCGGAAAAGTCGTACTGCAGGACCGGGGCCGGGATTGGAATGTCCGCCACAGGCGGCTGCGCGCCCCCCGCCAGGGCGGCAATACACAGAAACGCGAAAAACAGGAGGTTGGTGGACCTTTTCATGTGTCAGCCATTCTTTTCCTCGGCGGTGTCCTCGGAGACCAGGTACAGCGGCCGCCCCTTCCCCTCCTCGTAGATGCGGCTGACGTACTGCCCCAGCACCCCGATGCACACCAGCTGCGCGCCGCCCAGGAACACCATCGCCGTGACGGTCGACGCCCACCCCTTCTCCAGCGACTCGGGATGGAAAAAGACCTGCCAGAACACATACACCGCCAGCCACACCGCCACCAGGCACACCGCCATGCCGAAGTGCGTGATCCAGCGCAGCGGCATCGCCGAGAAGGACGCGATGGCGTCGAACGCCAGCTTCGCGCTCTTCCACACGGGGTACTTCGTCTCGCCGGCGAAGCGCGCGGCCCGGTCGTACTGCACCGCGGCCTGCTTGTAGCCCACCCAGCACGTCAACCCGCGCATGAAGCGGTGCAGCTCGCGCATTTCCTTGAGCGCGTCCACCACGCGGCGGCTCACCAGGCGGAAATCCCCCGCATCCATCGGCACGTCGACCTGCGCCATCTTGTGGAAGACCCGGTAGAAGCTGGCGGCGAGGAACTTCTTCATCCACGTCTCGCCCTCGCGGCTGCGGCGCACGGCGTACACCACGTCGGCGCCGCCCTCCCAGGCGGCGATCAGCTCGGGGATGACCTCCGGCGGGTCCTGCAAGTCGGCGTCCATGACGACGACCGCGTCGCCGACGGCGCGGTCCAGCCCCGCCGTGATGGCGAACTGGTGGCCGAAGTTGCGCGAGAGCCGGACCACGCGCAGGTGCGGCTCCTCGCGGGTCTTGGCGACGGCCCACTCCGCGCTGCCGTCCGTGGACCCGTCGTCCACCAGCAGCAGCTCCCAATCCTCCGCGCGCGCGGCGAACACGGCCGACACCCGCGACACCAGCTCCGGCAACGATTCCTTCTCGTTCAGGAACGGCACGACCACCGAGATTTTCTTAGCGTTTTTCATGTCCCGTTCCCTACCACATCCCCCGCTCCCGTTCAATCTTTTCGCTTTTCGCGGTCACTGCTTGCCACGCCCTTTTCCCTCCGCTAGACTCTCTTTTTGTCCATCCCCGATGGGCCTGTTTTGATTGCAACCCATTCCGCCCCATGCCCCTCCTTTCCAAAGTCGGCCGCAAAAGCTTCCGCACCCGCCTTCTGGTGGCGCTCCTCTATGCGCTTCTCCTCGCGGGCGCCGTCGCCATGCTCTACCCCCTCGGCCTCATGCTCGCCGGCTCCACCCAGTCCGTCGCCGACCTCCACGAGAACCGCCTGGTTCCCCGCTTCCTGGTCTCCGACGAAGCCCTCTGGCAAAAGTACCTCGAAGCTCTCTTCAACGAATCCCTCGACGCCCTGAACATCGCCTTCCGCACCGACTACCCCTCCTTCAACGCCATTCCCCTTCCCCCTCCCGGCGCCGCGCCCCACGCCGAATGGCTCCCCGCCTACCACCGCTTCCTCCAAGACACCCCCCTCCCGCCCACCTCCATCACCCTCGGCCACTACTGGGCCCCGCAGGCGGGCGCCTTCCCCGCGGCCCTGCGCGCCTTCCGCCGCCACCTCCGCGAAAAATACGGCACCCTCGACGCCCTCAACGCCGCCCTCCGCACCGATTTCGACGCCTGGTACAACGTCTTCGTCCAGCCGCCCGCCTACCTCTTCCCCCACGCCCTTCCCCACGCCACGCCCCTCGCCGACGCCCTCGACGCCTACAAATCCACCGCCCCCGACTGGCAGAAAACCCTCCTCTCCCCCGAAGGCTTTTACATCAAACTCTACCTCAAGCCCCGATACGGCCGCGACATCGCCTCCTACAACGCCGCCCACGGAACCACCCACCCCTCCTGGGACACCGTCACCCTCCCCCCCACCTGCCCCGACCCCTCCGCCACCCCCGAAGAATCCGCCGACTGGCAAGACTTCACCACCCGCGCCCTCAACCCCCTCTGGCTATCCCCCCCATCCCCTTCCCAAGAATCCCATCGATCCCAAGAATCCCATTCCCCACCCACCCTCTCCACCCCCGACCTCCAATTCCGCGCTTGGCTTTTGCTCCACCCTGACGCCCTTCCTCAAAATCTCCCCCCATCCGCCATCGCCACCGCCCCCCTCCCGCAATTCGCGCACCACGCCGACCTTTTCCGTCAACACATCCCCGCACTCCGCCGCGAATTCCTCCTGCGCAACTACCGCACCGTCCTCGACTACCTCCTCTTCCACGGCCGCGGCATCCTCAACACCGTCATCTACTGCATCCTGGCCGTCCTCGTCGCCCTCCTGGTGAACCCATTGGCCGCCTACGCCCTCTCCCGCGGCAACCTCCGCCACTCCACCCAGATCCTCTTCTTCCTGATGCTGACCATGGCCTTCCCCCACATGGTCACCCAGATCCCGGTCTTCCTCCTCCTCCGCGAATTCGGCCTGCTGAACACCTTCGCCGCGCTGATCCTCCCCGGTGCCGCGAGCGGCTATTCCATCTTCCTCCTGAAAGGCTTCTTCGACTCCCTTCCCCGCGACCTCTACGAATCCGCGCAGCTCGACGGCGCCGGCGAATGGACCCTTTTCTGGCACATCACCATGCGCCTATCGACACCGATCCTCTCCGTCATCGCCCTGCAGGCCTTCACATTGGCCTACGCCAACTTCATGTACGCCCTGCTCATCTGCCAATCCCCGAAGATGTGGACCCTGATGGTCTGGCTCTACCAGCTCCAGCAGCGCACCGGCCCCGGCGTCGTGCAGGCGTCCCTCATCCTCGCCGCCCTGCCAACCCTCCTCGTCTTCCTCGCCTGCCAGCGCGTCCTCCTCCGCGGCATCGTCGTCCCCATCGAGAAATAGAGCGGTTTAAGAAATGCTGTAGCCGTTTCGGGAGGGCCGCGCTTTGTCGCGGCCGTGTGCAAGGACGAAAAACCAGGCCCGGACGAAGCCGGGCCCTCCCCGGCTTGCGACTACACTTTTTCTTAATTTGCTCTAGCC